>DLOY01000028.1:0-2525 GCA_002478545.1 Micrococcales bacterium UBA7472 | reverse complement strand
TTTGCACCCTGACCCTTTTTGATGTGGATATCTACTAGATCTGCTCGCAGGTTCGCGTGATACTCGGCACCCGGCTCCCCTGCGATGCAGTGCAAAGGCCAAGTCTTTACAAAGTCTGGCGCGATCCCCGCTGCTGGAAAGTGGCCATCGTTGGGATGGTTGGGGGTGTGCCAGTCACGAGAAGCGATTACAAAGTCATAGTCAGATTTGGATTCCACCAAATAGTTCGAGATTCGAGTCGCTGCAGCCGCTCCACCCTGGCAGGCCAGCGCGCCACCCTCGCAAAAGTCCACTTGAACATCGATGATTAGCAGCGCTTTAGCCATCTATCTATCCCTCAGTGCAGTGCCGCAGTTATAAAACCCCTCAACCAATCTATCTAGCGCAGCCCGGTTATCAAGCGAGACCGAATCGGCAAGATTGTAGGCGGTGAATATCAGCTGATTGCCATCTTCAAGGTTGAGATAACCGGCGAGGGTGTATCCGGTTCTGATCCAACCCGTCTTGGCAACGACGTCACCGGTCAGTTCGGTGAATCGATCCGAAAGTGATCCGGGCGATCCCGCAACTGGGAAGCCGGTGAGCATGACCGATAACTCTGGGTCTTTCGGAATCAGGGTGAGTAGGTCGTTGATCAGAGCTGGAGAAACCTGGTTATACCGCGAAAGCCCAGAGCCGTCCTCGATCTTGATGCCAGCAAGGTTTAGCCCGGTTCCGGTCAGCGCCCTTTGATAGGCCTCGGTCAAAGTTCCAGATCCACCGCCTAGACCAAGGTCGATGGAGACCAACCGGGCAAGCGCCTCTGCGGTGGTGTTGTCACTGACCTCAATCATGTAGTCAATCCACTCCACAATGGGGCGAGAAGAAATCTTCGCTATTTCCTTTGCGCTGGGAGGAGTAATTCCTTTCTCTACCACCGCCGACTTTGCGGTGGTTCCAAGCGAGCGCTTGAACCAATCCCCGGCTCGTTTGACCGGGTCGGTGCTGCGCTTTGAACTGAGCTTGGCTGGGTTCTCCCGATCGCCATCAACTTGTAGTGCAGAGATATATGGCTGATAGCCCTCGGTGAGGCCACGCTTGTCCCAGACCTCTAGATACTCACCTGAGGGACCACCATAGAGCGAGCTATCCACCACAACCTTTGAAATTGAAACTCCACCAAGAGCCCGAATTGCCTGAGCGGCCAAGACATCTAGCTTGGGGGCGTTTCGATACACAGACTGAGTGCCCTCTGCGAGTCGAGTAATCGTTGGGTCACCGCCACCGACCAGGTAAATGACCGACTTATTGGCCTGGTCCTGGTAAACCCTCGTGGTGGCGGTGTAGTTCGGACCTAGCACCTTCAACGCTGCGGCTGCAGTGAGAAGCTTCTGAACCGATGCCGGTCTTGCGGCAATGGAGCCGGATCGGTCGTAAATAACTGCCGAGGTTGATGCGTCTCTAACCTGCGCTTGCAGATTCACAATCAACGGGTCTTCCTCAAGCTCTGTCACCAGGCAAGGCTCCACCTCAACCGAGGTTGAGACGGGTTCACTCTCAGTTATTACCGCGGTTGCAGTCTCGGTCGGTGTCGCCAACTGGGATTGTGCGGGAGCACGATTCGGGCTCAGCGGACCCACCAGTAGCAGAGCTAGCCCTACGAGTCCAACAACCAACCCCGAGGCAATTCCGATAAGTCTCTGCTTCACGATCCTCCACCTAAGCTTTTACGCATGAAGCTTATTCGCGTTCTGCTCACGCTGTTGCTGCTCGCCGCCCCACTACCAGCTAGCGCTCACGAGGAGCTGGTTGACCAAACTCCAGCCGCCAATTCGGTGGTTGAGGCCGGTCGCGTGAAGATCAGTTTGGAGTTCAGCAACGACCTCTTGGTTCTCAGTGGGTCTGGGGCTGAAATTCTAGTTACAGGAGTGGACGGTGAGCTCTTAAACAAAGGCTGTGCGCTTGTCGATAAGCGCAATGCAGTTTTGGAGATTGAACTTGACCAACCGGGTGAGTATCAGGTTGCCTGGCGAGTGGTATCAGCTGATGGGCATCCGATTTCAGACAGCTTTGGCTTCACCTTGGTAAACGGCACTGGGTTCGTTGCGGATCGAAGCTATGAATCAGTGCCTTGCGAAGAACCGGTATTGATTTCTGATGCCTCCGAAGGGGCACCAGAATTTGGATATTGGCTGCTGTGGGTTTCTCTAGGACTTGTTGCTGTCGGTCTGTTCTTCTACCTTCGACCTAAGCGCAAAAGCGAATAGTTGCGCCAAGAGGGTTAGCAGTAGACCAACCGCAATTAATTCCCATGGGAAGCCAAGTCTTCCGCCAGCAGGAGCTGCTAGGAGCGAATAGGTGATATCCATCGCTTGGGAGAACATAAGGCCAGAAACCAACCCCACAACCAGGGTTTTGAAGACCCCATTTAGCGATGAGCCGAACCTGGTTGCGCTCCAGCTCACCACTGCAAGTAGCACGACCATGACCAGTGCACCGGCAATGCTGGTTTCAACACTGGGTTGGTAATACCACTGCGAAGCACT
>DLOY01000061.1:1959-13531 GCA_002478545.1 Micrococcales bacterium UBA7472 | reverse complement strand
CGCGAAACCAATATGCGTGAGGCTTACTAGAGCTGCAACCAAAAGCAATCTTCTAGCGCCGGTCAAGTTGACTCCTCGAAAAACGAAGCACGACGGAGGCCGCGAATGCTGTCAGGATCACATAAGCCAAGGTAAGGGCTTGAAGCTGGATCCCCAAAACTATCGGGGCAGCCAGCGCCGCAATCACCATAGAGAACTCGCCACGGGCAATTAGAAAGCCAGTTGCCCGCCAAGCGCTCATGGGATCGCTTAGATCTCGGGTCACCCACCACCCCACCAGGTACTTACCGGCGATGCCGAATGCGGTTAGTAAGAGCGCAAGCGGCAAGACCGCGGGAAGGTCTGCCGGGTTTGTGGTAATCCCAAAGAACAAGAAGAAGATGGCCGAAAAGATATCGCGAATGGGACTGAGTCTGGCACGTGCGGTTTCTGCCACCTCACCGGTCAAAAGAAGTCCGATCAAGAACGCGGCCACCACCCCAGAAAAACCAACCAGGTCGGCCAAACCGGCAGCCAGCAGTGCGGCCCCAAACACAGTGAGAAGTAGCCCACCCGGCTCGTTTGGGTCAAGAATCTTGCTCCACTTAGCAGTCCCACGGAAGCTAACCAGAATCACTAGTCCCGTGATCGCGAGCGCCAGCGATACCGAGATAATTCCCGACACAGCAGAAACGCCCAAAACGATTGAGGTCAAAAGAGGAAGGTACGGCGCCAGCGCTAGATCCTCAAAAACCAAGACTCCGATTGCGCGTTTTGAGACTTCAGAACGTCGCCAACCCATCTCCTTGATTAGCTGGGCAGCAATGCCCGAAGACGAAACGTAGGTAATGCCCGCAAGTGCGAGAGCACCGCCGAGACCCCATCCCAACAACCACCCCAACACAAATCCAGGGGTAGCGTTCGCAACAAAATCAATTAGGCCGGCACTCTTGCGATCTTGAAAAGCCTTAGCGAGGTCATATGCCGAATACTCCAGACCGAGCAGTAGCAACAACATGATCGCGCCAATCTGTGCACCCGTGTTCAAAAACTCTTCGCTGAGCGATAGCGGAACCACACCACCCTCACCGATGGCCAAACCGATCAGTAGGTAAAGCGGAACGACCGAAAACTTAAGCTTGTTGGCGATGAAGGCGACGATTCCGAGCACCAAGAGTGCGGCGCCGATCTCTGCAAGCAGCATTGAATTTTCTGGCGACTGACCAGATGCTTGCAGGATTGAGAACATAACTAATTATCTCGGGAGATTTTGGTAACCAATACGCTCTAGGCTTTTGGTTACACAGAGTTAACGGAGACTTAGATTCATATGCCTGGTGAAAACCTCACTCGTCTGGAAGCCCAAGAGCGCGCAGCAAACCTGAAAGTCCAGAGCTACCAAGTTGTACTTGACCTGACTTCGGGTGCAGAGACTTTCGAATCACACACCACAGTTAGTTTTGAGGCTACCGAGGGCTATTCAACATTTATCGACGCAATCACCGAAAGCGTTGAAGAGATCGAGCTCAACGGAGAATTACTCGATCCTGCATCCCACTCGGACGGCGTTCGCATTCAGCTACCAAACCTCCAATCAAAGAACAAACTGGTGGTCAAGGCTCATGGTAAGTACTCGAACTCCGGTGAGGGTCTTCACCGCTTTGTCGACCCGGTCGATAACGAGGTCTATCTGTACACCCAGTTCGAGGTTCCAGATTCGCGACGCATGTTCCCGGTGTTTGAACAGCCAGATCTCAAGGCTGAGTTCAGCTTCAGCATCATTGCCCCGAGTTACTGGGAGGTAACCTCCAACCAGTCGACCCCGAAGGCTGTTGAGTTAGCCGACGGAAAGTCCAGATGGGACTTTGCTCCAACTCCAAGAATTTCTAGCTACATCACAGCCTTGATTGCAGGACCCTACGCAAAGTGGACCGATGAGCTAACTTCAAGCTCTGGAAACAAGGTTCCACTTGGCGTCTTCTGCCGCAAGTCCTTAGCTGAGTTCATGGACCCGGACTACATTTTCGAAAAGACAAAGCAGGGCTTTGACTTTTTCGAAAACCTATTTGGAGTCCCTTACCCCTTCGAGAAATATGACCAGCTGTGGGTTCCTGACTTCAATGCTGGTGCAATGGAGAACGCAGGCGCGGTCACCTTCACGGAAAACTACGTTTTCCGCTCGGCTGTCACCGATGCGACCAGAGAGCGTCGAGTGGTCACGATCTTGCACGAGCTTGCTCACATGTGGTTCGGTGACCTGGTGACGATGCGCTGGTGGAACGACCTTTGGCTCAACGAGTCCTTCGCCGAGTACGCTTCCACCCTGGCCACCGCTGAGGCCACAGAGTGGAAGGAAGCTTGGACGACCTTCGCTTCTCTCGAGAAGAACTGGGCATACCGTCAGGACCAGCTACCATCTACCCACCCAATCGTTGCCACCATCAACGACCTTGAAGATGTTCAGGTCAATTTCGATGGCATCACCTACGCCAAGGGGGCATCAGTTCTAAAGCAGCTGGTTGCCTGGGTCGGTCAAGAGCCTTTCGTTCGCGGAGTGTCCAGCTACTTTAAGAAACACGCTTGGGGAAACACCGAGCTGCAAGACCTGCTTGTAGAGCTGGAGCGTGAGTCAGGTCGCGACCTGACCAGCTGGTCCAAGCTTTGGCTTGAAACCGCCGGAGTTAATACCTTGAAGCCCGACTTCACCCTCGACGCCGACGGAAACTACAGCTCGTTCCACATCATCCAGTCAGCGATTGCAGAGCAGCCAACCATTCGTCCGCACCGCATGGGTGTTGGCCTGTTCAACCTTGTTGATGGAAAGCTGATCCGCAGTGAATACCTTGAGCTTGACATCGACGGCCCGCGCAGTGAGGTCCCACAGCTGGTTGGAAAGAAGCAGCCAGACTTGCTGCTACTGAATGACAACGACCTCGCCTACGCAAAGATCCGACTAGATGATCGATCAGCAAAGGCCGCCTTGGGCAACCTGTCCGGTATCGAGGACTCTCTGGCCAGGACCTTGGTTTGGACTGCAGCCTGGGATGCGACTAGAGACGGTGAGTCACCGGCCTCTGACTTTATTGACCTAGTTTTGGGTCACATTGGACCTGAGACCGAATCCACAACCATCCTCACGCTGCTTCGCCAACTGGTTACTACCGGCACCCTCTACACATCCCCAACAAAGCGCGAGAGCGCATTGACCAAAATTGCGGATGGCCTAATTGAATTGGCCTCGAAGGCCAAGCCTGGGTCCGATTCTCAACTGCAGTTTGTGAAGTTTGTGCCTCAGTTCGCCCGCACTCAGGCTCACGCCAAGTGGATGCTTGAATTGCTCGAAGGCAAGACCGCACTGCCTGGTTTGGTCGTAGACCAGGACGTGCGTTGGGAACTGGTGATTGGTCTGGTGATTTGCGGCGTCTTTGGCGAAACCGAAATTGCCACCGAGCTCGAGCGAGACAACACCGCAAACGGTCAGAAGTTTGCAGCCGCGGCAACCGCAGCCATACCAACCGCGGAGGGCAAGCTGGCGATTTGGAAGAAACTCACCGAAACTGAGGAGTTCTCCAATACTTTGATCAACTCCGCATCTTTGGCTTTTGGTCGAGTGAACGACACTGGGCTCCTAGCTCCATACGTCGATCACTATCTAGCCAACGCCGAGCGAATCTGGGATGAGCGCAGCTACCACATCGCCGCCTACCTTCTAAACAACCTCTACCCGATCCAGCTGGCCAATCAGGACCTGGCGGACAAGACAAAGGTTCTAATCGAGAAGGATTCCATCAAGGCCAAGCCGGCGCTGAGACGAATTCTGGTTGAGAATCTGGCCGCCTTGGAGCGCGGTCTGACTGCTCAGAAGAAAGACGCCTAATGCTTTGGCTCGAGAGTCTTGGAGTTTGGGAAACCCCAGCCCGAATCGGATTGATTCTTGCCCTGGCGGTAATCGCCAGGATCGTGCTGGCCTTTTCAATTCGCAAGACCACTCGAGCAATTTTGGAAGGCGCAAGGTCAGTTTCGAAAAACGGCAAAGGGTCAAAAGGCAACGGGGAGCGAGTTGCTCAGCGCGGTAAGACCATTTCTGCAGTGCTGGACAACTTCGCAACCTGGACTTTGGTGATCACTGTGATTGTGATGATTCTCAGCGAGCTCGGTGTTGATGTCGGCGCGCTGATTGCGGTCTCAACCATCGTCGGTGCGGCGGTTGGTTTCGGAGCTCAAACACTCGTCAAAGACGTGATATCTGGAATCTTTATGGTCTTCGAAGATCAATTTGGAGTCGGCGACGAGGTGAATCTCGGGACCGTGGTTGGCAAGGTTGAGCGCGTAAGACTGAGGGTCACCGAGGTTCGCGACCAAGACGGCATGCTTTGGTTTGTTCGCAACGGCGAAATCATCAACGTTGGTAACGGGTCGCATGGAAAATCTCTATGACCGCATAGGTGAGGCGGGCTTCACTCAACTCACCAGGGTCTTCTACGAGGGTGTTGCCAAAGATCCACTACTCCAACCGATGTATCCAGAGCAAGACCTGGGTCCAGCTGAGCGTAGGCTCAGAATGTTTCTGGAACAGTATTGGGGTGGCCCCGATACCTACCAGCAAGAGCGTGGTCATCCAAGGCTTCGGATGCGGCACTTTGAATTCAAAATTGGGCCCAAGGCCCGAGATGCATGGTTATCTCACATGAGAAAAGCTGTTGACTCGCTTGAGCTATCGGCCGTGGACGAAGCCATGCTTTGGGACTACCTCGAGCGCGCTGCGCACGCCATGCTGAACAGCTTTGAGGACTAAGAAAGTCGGTAGCTCTCTTTTGAGAGAACATGGCCGTGGCGAGTCGACAGCCTGACCCAGCCTTTGGTTCTGTACACCTGGACCATCTCTCCCTGAGTCATAAAACCTAGGCCGGCGAGTGCAAACGCAACCGCAGCTGGGAAGTTGTGCGCAAGCCCCACCGACTTACCCCAAATCTGCAACCTGACCTTTGCAGCAATCGAACTACCAATACTCTCTGGCAATGCACTCGCCACCTCGGCAATGCCGTCCTTAGCCCATTGGGTGATTTGCGCTTGCGGGATCTCCCCCGCCGGCTCCCAACCAACTCGAGGTGGAGTGACTCCTGTCCACGCCGCCCTCTGCTGCACAGGTGGTAGCGCAAGCTCGAGGTCCTGACCAACTGCCGCAAGCCGCTCAAGGATTGCGGCAATTTCGAAATTTGCATCAATCTCATGGGGCGCTGCAAGCTTTATGGTTCTCAGCCCCAAGACGGTGGGGCCGTCGGCCAAGAGGCTTCCTGAGTAAATCGGAGAGACATAGACAGCCAGCACGTCGGAGAATGCTCGGAGTTTTACCAGACCCTCTTGGTCCAATTTCTTTGCGCGCTCAAGAAAACTAATGAGGTCTGATACGTCGGATTGATCGCTGAGATGGATTGCTGGCATGAGAGTTCTAAACTAGCGCTGAACAGGGGAAATAATGACCATCGCCATCCCAAATGATCCAGTGCAAGACTTACTCAGAGTGCTCGATCTCAAACAATTGTCCGCAACTGAATTTCTTGGTGAAACCCAATGGATGCCACACGGTCGTGTGTTCGGCGGTCAAGTATTGGCTCAAGCTCTTACCGCAGCTCAGCGAACCGTGGATGAATCCAGGCCGGTTCACTCGCTGCACTCGTATTTTCTGAGGCCGGGAGATATCAATCTTGAGATTCGATTCTCGGTGGAGATTCTTCGTGATGGAAAAAGCTTCAGTGCCCGTAGAGTGCACGCTCTGCAAAACGATGTCCCCATCTTCTCCATGATTGCCTCATTTCAAGAACACTCTCCCGGATTGGAACACAGGACTGACTTCCCCGTTGGGGTCCCCGATCCACAGACACTGCCTTCGGCCGCAGCGTTATTGGGTCAAATCGATCACCCAATTGCGGAGTATTGGTCTAAAGCGAGACCCTTTGACCTTAGACATGTGAACGGTCCGCTCTACTTCAGGGCCCCAAAGGACAGTACTGCAAACCAAATGGTTTGGTTTAGGGCCCTTGGGGAATTCTCAGTGGACCCAGCATTGAACTCAGCAGCACTTGCCTACGCTTCGGATTACTCGATACTCGAGCCAATTCTCAAGCGCCACGGCATAGCCTGGGCACATCCCGGTCTCAGCTCAGCGAGCTTGGATCATGCCATGTGGTTCCACCGCCCCACAAAGGTTGATCAGTGGCACCTGTATGTTCAAGAAAGCCCATCCGCCCAAGGCGGCAGAGGCCTGTCCATCGGAAAGATCTTCAACCAATCGGGTGAACTGGTTGCAACATGTGCCCAAGAAGGCATGGTGAGAGTGCCTGAGGTTTCCTAGTCGCGAGTTAGTCGACGGTAGGTCGAGCGGTGCGGCTTTGCAGCTTCGGGACCGAGTCGCTCAATCTTGTTGGCCTCATAGGCCTCAAAGTTTCCTTCGAACCAGTACCACTGATCGGGGTTTTCATCAGTGCCCTCATAAGCCAAGATGTGGCTTGCAACGCGGTCAAGGAACCAGCGATCGTGAGTAATCACCACAGCACAACCTGGGAACTCAAGCAGGGCATTTTCCAAAGAGGCCAAGGTCTCAACATCAAGGTCGTTTGTCGGCTCGTCCAAGAGCAACAAGTTTCCACCCTGCTTCAGGGTCAACGCCAGGTTTAAACGGTTGCGCTCACCACCGGAGAGCACACCCGCCTTCTTTTGCTGGTCGCCACCCTTGAATCCAAAAGCTGCGACATAAGCCCTCGATGGCATTTCAACCTGACCTACGGTTATGAAATCAAGCCCGCCCGACACAACTTCCCACAGGGATTTGTTGGGGTCAATTCCCGCACGGTTTTGGTCAACGTAGGAAATCTTTACAGTTTCACCAACCTTCAGATCGCCAGAGTCCAACTCATGTAGGCCGGTAATGCACTTAAAGAGAGTTGACTTTCCGACACCGTTCGGACCGATGATTCCGACGATGCCGTTGCGAGGGAGCGAGAAGCTCAAGTTGCTAAACAGTGGCCTGCCGTCAAAACCTTTCGAGATGTTCTTGGCTTCGATAACCACATTTCCAAGTCGAGGTCCAGGTGGAATCTGAATCTCCTCGAAATCTAGCTTTCTAGTCTTTTCAGCTTCGGCAGCCATCTCTTCATATCGAGCCAGACGAGCCTTGGACTTAGTCTGCTTTGCCTTTGGCGAGGACCTAACCCACTCAAGCTCATCCGCCAATCGCTTGGCTAGCTTGGCATCCTTCTTGCCCTGAACTGAGAGACGCTCGGCCTTCTTCTCTAGATAAGTTGAGTAGTTGCCCTCATAGGGGTAAGCGCGTCCTCGGTCAAGCTCCAAGATCCACTCCGCTACGTTGTCGAGGAAGTAGCGGTCGTGAGTTACAGCCAATACGGCACCCGGATACTTCGCGAGGTGCTGCTCTAGCCAAAGCACGCTCTCGGCATCGAGGTGGTTTGTTGGCTCATCCAACAAAAGCAAATCTGGCTTTTGCAAAAGTAGCTTGCAGAGTGCAACGCGTCGACGCTCGCCACCGGATAGGTGGGTTACCGGAGTGTCACCTGGGGGGCAGCGCAGAGCATCCATCGCCTGCTCAAGCTGATTCTCAAGATCCCAGCCGTTTTGCGCATCAATCTCTTCCTGCAGGCTTCCCATCTCAGAGAGCAAGGAGTCGTAGTCAGCGTCCGGGTTTGCCAACTCTGCAGAAATCTCGTTGAAGCGGTCGATTTTGCTCTTGAGCTCCCCAACGGCCTCTTCAACATTGCCAAGAACCGTTTTCTCCTCGTTCAGTGGAGGTTCCTGCATCAAAATTCCAACGCTGTAACCGGGCGAAAGACGAGCCTCACCATTTGATGGTGTGTCCAACCCGGCCATAATCTTCAAGACCGATGACTTACCGGCTCCGTTTGGGCCAACGACGCCAATCTTCGCTCCGGGATAGAAGGCAAGCGTGACATCGTCAAGAATGACCTTGTCGCCGTGTGCCTTGCGAGCCTTGATCATCTGGTAGATAAATTCAGCCAATTTGCATCCTTATTTCTCAGGCGAAAATCCCTCTTCGCCAACGCCTCGGAAAGCTTAGCTGACCTGGGGCCTAGGTTGACGAAGAGGGATTTCGGGATCGACCAGCTTTGCTTGGGGGGATCGCTGATCGACTTCTATTAGGCCGGCTGGAGCTCTTCCTCCAGATCCTCTTCGAGTTCGTCCTCATCTGGTCGAATCGCTACTCGATCAAAACTGCTGACGCCAAAGTTCAGATCCAGACCAACATGATCGGCATCAATTTCCACTGAGGTTCCTGAGCGATCACCGTTGTCCCAGTCGCGAATCTTGAGTTTGCCTGCCACCACGATTCGATCGCCCTTGCTGACAGAGTCAAGAATGTTTTTGGCTAGCTGACGAAATGCGACCACGGTAAACCAATTGGTTGAGGTCGTGGTCCAGGTGTTTTTGGTCGCATCGAACCTACGCGAATTTGCCGCGAGTCGAAAACTACACATGAGTAGGTTGTCGGCGGTCTCGCGACGCTTAACGTCTGTCGCTACGAGTCCCGAGACTGTGATTTGTTCTGACATTTGCCCTCCTAGGTTGTTTCACCCAGTGTTGCAAGTGCCAGACCTCAGCCAAAGGGATGCTTGTAAAGCTGTGGATAACTTAGGTTGTCAGCTTTTTGTTAGCGAAGTAGGTGCGTGAACTTCGAACGGACTTTCGCGACCTTTGGAGCCACTACTGCTACGCAGTAGCCCTGAGTGGGATTCTTGGCGAAGAAATCTTGGTGGTAGTCCTCGGCAGGGTAGAACTCCCCTAGTTCCGTTATTTCTGTAACCACGGCATCGCCCCAGATTGCTTTTGAGCGCTCAAGAGCGGCCTGGAAAATCTCACGCTGCCCATCAACGAAGAACATAGAGGATCGATACTGAGTGCCGATGTCATTGCCCTGACGGTTGAGTTGCGTTGGATCGTGCAGCGTGAAAAAGATATCAAGAACGTCATCAGAGGAAATCACACTCTCATCAAACTCGATGCTCACAACCTCGGCGTGACCTGTGTTTCCATCACAAACTTGTTCATAGCTGGGATTTGCCTTGTGACCACCTGTGTAGCCGCAGGTCACATCGGAGATACCTTTGAACTGAGAGTAAGCGGAGTCAAGACACCAGAAGCAGCCGCCGCCTAGAACGAATTTTGTCATGGGTAACTAAACTCACTTTCCAAGACCTCGCTTCCCGATGCGTGGTCCTTTAGGAAGCCTAATTGACTCAAAAGCACCCAACTCTCGGCGTCATCTTTGCACTGACCGCCGCACTGCTTTTCGGCCTGAATGCCTCGACTACAAAAGTGATCATTCAATCTGGGCTGTCCGCTGAGCAAGTCGTCTTTATCCGATCGATCTTCTCCGCAACCATCGCCCTGATCTGGGCGCTAATTGCAAATCGATCCGCCCTTCGCGTGAAGGCAAAGCAGATTCCGCCGCTAATTCTGCTCGGGATCGTCGGTGTAGGCGCTCTGCAGTGGACCTATTCGCTCGCCGTCGTGAAGCTACCGGTGGGGATTGCACTCTTGATTGAATACACCGCGGTGCTATGGGTTCCAATCATCATGATGCTGTTTTTCAGCGAGTCGGTGAAGAAACAAATCTGGCTTGGTGCCGCACTCGTCCTTGGCGGTTTGGCGGTAGTTGGCCAGGTTTGGGATTCGACCCTGAACCCAGAAGGCGTGCTGTGGGGTATCGCAGCAGCGGCATCACTGACTTTCTACTTCATCTCCGGCGAGAGGATTCAACGCAATCTCCCCACCAACGTGACCATGTTCTATGGCATGACAACGGCAACGCTTTTGTTCCTGCCGTTCGCAAACTGGCCAGCTTTTGATTTCTCCGCCTTGGGAACCCAGCTCGATTTGACTGGAAATCTCAGTGGCACAGAGTTACCGCTGTGGGTGCTTTTGGTTTGGATGGGAGTCATGGGCTCTTTCCTACCCATGGCATTCAGCTACCTAGCGTTGCGTCATCTAAGCGCCACCATCGTTGGCATTATTGCTACCAGTGAGACAGTGCTTGCCTTCTTCTTTGCCCTTCTTTGGTTGGGTGAAGTCATAACCCTCACACAAACCCTGGGCGGTATCGTTGTGGTGCTCGGAATCCTGCTTGCTCAGACCGCGCGGAAGCAAAAGACAATAGAAACAGTTGAGTAAAAAATGGCTACTTTAGATCTGACCCTCGAAACCTTTGAAACCACCATCAAGAAAGATGGCATCACGTTGGTGGACTTCTGGGCGGAGTGGTGTGGCCCTTGCCGCATGTTTGGCCCAATCTTTGAAAAGTCCTCCGAGTCTCACCCAGAGATCAGATTTGGCAAAGTAGACACTGAGGCACAGCAGGAGCTGGCCGGCATGGCGGGAATCACTTCGATCCCCACCCTGATGATTTTTAGAGACGGCATTTTGCTCTTCAACCAGGCTGGCGCTCTGCCTGGACCAGCGCTGGAAGACTTGATTGGCAAAGTCGAAGCTCTTGATATGGATGAGGTTCGCGCCGAGATTGCAAAGCAGCAGTAAGGCCAATGCGCAATAACTCACTAGCCATGCTGGCAACCATTACCGGTGTCGGTATTCTGGCCTGGTGGGTTGGCTTTTTTGACCCAGAGACCTGCACCCCAGAGGCTCAGCAGGCTGGCTGGACCAGCTGCGAATCCATTGCCCAAGAGCGCACTCTCGCCCTTTGGGTGCTAGTCATCACAACATTGGTAGCGATCACAATCACCCTGGTTAGGCGCAACAAGCGCAAGCGCTAACTACAGCGTTGCGAAGTCCCTGTAAGGCAGTTCAGGGAAGGCGTGGTGGACCGCAGCGTTGGCGAGAGCACCATCGTGAGTGTTTAGCCCCAATGCAAGTGCAGGATCTTGAGCACAGGCCTGCTGCCAACCCAAATCAGCCAACTTCATGAGGTAAGGCAAAGTTGCATTTGTGAGGGCTTGGGTTGAGGTCTGTGGCACTGCCCCTGGCATGTTTGCCACGCAGTAATAGGTGCTCTGGTGGACCTCGTAGGTTGGATTGTCGTGAGTGGTTGGTCTTGAGTGCTCAAAGCAGCCACCCTGGTCGATAGCAATGTCTACCAAGACTGAACCTGGACGCATCGCCTTGACCATTTCATCGGTAACGAGCTTTGGAGCGCGCTCCCCCGGAATCAAGACTGAGCCGATGACCAGATCTGCGTCTTTGAGTTCTGCTGCGATCTCGTAGGAGGTTGAAACCTTGGTCTTGACCTGCGAAGAGAAACGCGCATCCAACTCGCGAAGTCTAGGTATGGATAAATCGATCACAGTCACATCGGCTCCCATGCCGTGAGCAACTGTTGCCGCCTCAGTGCCAGCAACTCCGCCGCCGATTACTACAACCTTTGCCTTACGAGTTCCGGGAACCCCGCCCATCAAAACACCGATGCCACCGTTGGTCTTCATTAGCTGGTAAGCACCGATTTGAGCTGAGAGTCGACCAGCAACCTCGCTCATCGGCTGCAGTAGCGGAAGTTGGCGATTTGGAAGTTGAACAGTCTCGTATGCAATCGCGGTTACTCGGTTGGAAAGCA
>DLOY01000061.1:0-1824 GCA_002478545.1 Micrococcales bacterium UBA7472 | reverse complement strand
GCAATTGGCTCTTTGACCTTCACGACCAACTCGTTGGACCATGCCTCTTTTGCAGTTGCAACGATCTGAGCACCCGCAGCCTGGTAATCAGGGTCGCTGAACCCCGATCCAATGCCCGCGCTTTGCTCAACGAAGACCTGATGACCGCGTCGGACCAACTCGTGGACTCCAGCCGGCGTCATTGCCACGCGAGATTCGTTGTTCTTAACTTCCTTTGGGACACCGATCTTCACTGCTAACTCCTATGGTGAGATTTCATGAATTGTTGCAAAAGTTTCGTATATTCGAACAAGTCCTAAGATTTATTCAGTATTTGATTCCAATTTCGAAGAATTTGCATCAAAAGATAGGGGCATCATGCTTACACCGAAGAATCTGCAATATCCGGAGCTGGATGCCACCGACCTGGAGATTTTGAAAGTTCTCTCTTCTCAAGGGCGCATCTCAAATGCTGAGCTGGCCAGCAAGGTTGGAATTGCTCAGTCAACTTGTCTTACTCGAGTCAGAAACTTGGTCGAGGGCAAAGTCATCAACGGCTTCTCCGCAGACATTGATCCCGCCGCGCTGGGACTGGAACTGCAAGCACTAATCTCTGTGACCCTCAGGGCTGGCGCGAGAGCAAACCTCTCTGACTTCATGACCCAAATTAGATCTCACCCGCAGGTGATTCAGATCTTTTTCCTCGGCGGCACCGAGGACTTCATTGTTCACGTTGCCGTCAAGAACTCAGATGAGGTAAGGGAGTTTGTGCTCGCAGAGTTGAGCAACAACCCTGCAGTTGCAAACACCAGAACCAACTTGGTCTTTGACCACTTCCACAAGGGTCCAATCGCCTAGCTAGAATCGGGTGGTCAAAGGAGATCGCGTGTACGACGCCATGCACAAACCCGGTTCTTTTCCGGAGCTGAGAAAGGCCGTCTTCGCCTATGCCTCTGAACGAATGGATTTAGATCCAGCGCCACTCGATGGACCAAAATCTCAAGAAGAGTTGACACTGCTTGCCGGTCAGACCATCACCGAGGCTGGACTTGGCGGGCTTCAGGCCCTGAAGCTTTTTGGCGATGTGCTTGCTCCAGCCACCATTTCAATTGACCACCCGAACTACCTGTCTTTCATCCCCGCCGCACCTACCGAGGCGTCTTCGCTTTTTGATCTAGTGGTCTCAGCCTCCTCTATCTATGGCGGCAGTTGGACCGAGGGTGCGGGTGCGGTGTACGCCGAAAATCAGGTCCTCGAGTTCTTGGGTAGCGAGTGCGGATTGCCTAAAGGCTGCGGCGGCGTCTTTGTGCAAGGCGGAACACTGGGTAACCTCTCAGCCCTGGTCACAGCCAGGGACGTTGCGCAAAAACGCCTGGGGCGAAGGCGCTGGGCAATCCTGGCCTCTGAAGAATCACACTCTTCCCTGAAAGCCGTAGCCAAGGTGATGGACATCGAAATCGTCAAGGCCACAGCTCCCACCGGATCGCTTCAAAAGCCTGAGCTGATTGAGGCTTTGGATAGCGCCAAACACCAGGGCCTTGAAGTATTTGCAATCATCGGCACCGCCGGAACCACAAACTTCGGAATCGTGGATGACCTAGCTGCTATCGCCGAGGTTTGCAAAGACAACGACATCTGGTTCCACGTCGACGGCGCTTATGGTCTCGCGGGCATCCTCTCCCCAGATCATCGACACCTATATGCAGGCATTGAGCATGCAGACAGCTTCATCGTTGATCCACACAAGTGGCTATTTGCTCCGTTTGATGCCTGTGCTTTGGTTTACAGAGAGCCAGCTCTGGCTAGAGCTGCCCACACCCAGCACGGTGAGTACCTAGAGACCCT
>DLOY01000045.1:334-9332 GCA_002478545.1 Micrococcales bacterium UBA7472 | reverse complement strand
CGGGTGCCGAGCTGAATCATCCATTGACTTCCCTAGGGGTGCGTGGCGTTCCGATGTTGTTGGACCGGAAATGTCTAACCTAATCAAGTGGGTAGACCTGCTTTGATTTTAGCTGCGCTGGCAGCCGACGCTGCGCCTGGAAAAAACTTCCGTGGATACAAGAAACTTGAGACCCGAAATGGTGTGGAACAGCTCGAGTTGAGAGACGATCTCGGGTTCGGGTTCATCTTCAAAATGCCTTCAAAGTCTCAATTTGAGGCAAACCTAGCCCTGGAGCGGGCGATAGTCCGAGCCCTGAATGGAAACAGTAACCAGCTGCCGTTCGAGGTAAGAGAAGAAGTGGGCATTACCAAGGATGACCAGGGTCTGACTGGTGCTCTGTTCACCACAATCTCTGGCAATGAGCCTGACCTTGCCAAGCTCGCCCCTGGGGGCTTCTCAAAGACTCTGGCAGATGCCCTGGCTGCCATTCACCAGCTGGACCCAAACGTGGTTCGTAGTGCAGGCCTTCCGGAATACTCGGCACCCGAGGTTCTCCACAGCAAGGTGGCTGAACTAGACAAGATTGCTTCCACCGGCAAGGTTCCAGCTTCGCTTCTGAATCGCTGGGAGCAGGCACTCGAAGATGTTTCGCTGTTCCGCTTCCACCCAACCGTGATCCACGGCGGTGTTTCAAAGGACGCCGTTTTGCTAGATGGTCAACGTGTAGTCGGCATGACTGATTTTGACCTCAAGGTTTCAGACCCCGCCGAGGATTTGGCTTGGATTGTGGGTGGCGGACTTGCCTCGACGGTTGAGGACACCCTGCTGCACTACCGAGCTGCCAGGCCGGCTGCTGATGAAAACCTCATGCAGCGTGCCGCCCTTTATTCAGAACTCGAGCTTGGTAGCTGGCTCGTCTACTGCCTGGAGCAGCAAGATGAAGCCTTGATCAAGCAGGCTGAGGAACTGATCGAAGAACTTCGCGAACAACAGGACGCCGGCACCCTCAGGGACCTCCGGGCCGCAAGCTTCGCTGGTATTGCGGCGGGCACTGCGCTAATTGCCGAAATCACTACGCCGATTCAACAGGTGAGCAGTGAGGCCACAGAAGTTGAGTTCGAGGTCGAGCAGTCCATTACCGAGGTTGAATTCCTTGCTGTCGATGCTGAGGAAGAGTCATCGTTGGACGAGCCAGGTTTGGCGACAGAAGCAATTGAGGTCGCAGAGGAATCCAAAGAACCTAACCCTGATGAGCTTTTCTAAGCTCAGCTATTCGCGCCTCTAGTTCAGAGTACGAAGGCAGATTGTCTGGCGCTAACTCCACATCATCCGCCGCGTAATAGAAACAAGCTCTAATCCGCTCTGGTGGAACACCGAGCCACTTTGACAAAGCTATTCGGTAAAGCGCTAGTTGGACCTTCCTAGATTCGAGGTCCTCGCCACTGGGCATCGATCCTGACTTCCAGTCGACAATTTCGTACTGGTAACCATCAAAGAAAACTGCATCCAATTTGCAGACCACCACATGACCTGCCAGAACAAACTCGATCGTCTGTTCAACAAATTCAGGCTGAAGCTTTGCGAATCTGGAATTCTTGAACTGATCAACTAAAGGCGTCAGATCATCGTCAAGTGGGGCAACATCCTGATCCAGCAAAATCGACTCAATGGCCGAGTGAAATTCAGTTCCCCGCTGCGCGTAATCAGAATAAATCGGTGGCATCGGGCGAGAGAGCTCCGCCAAGAAAGTCTCTGGATCCTCCAAAAAGCGAACCAGGTTCGACACCGAAATTCGCACAGGAATCCAGGGGCCTTGACTGGCTCGATTTCGTTGACGTTCTTCAAAAAGCAGGGCGAGCTCATGTGAAGGGGATGCATCAGGCTTGACCGCTACCAAATCAGCTAGCTGCAGTAACGCTGAGTTGGACTCAAATGCCGGCCAGCTCGCAACTTCTGCGACGGCGTCGAGAGGATTACTCTCCAACGGCTTTGCTAGCTCAAAATCAACCAGACCAGCTTCTCTCAATTCAATCAAGAATGCCGAGGGCGGTTTGGGTTTCTGCGCTCCAGGTTTGTAGTAAGAGCCGCTCAGGGTCAATTCTTTCGCGGCCCTGGTGAATGCCACATAGGCCAAGCGCCTTTCTTCCAAGAGCGCTCGAGACCTGACGGCATCTTTGAAATCGGAGAACTGCTCGTTCAGCTGCTTTTGCGTTCGGGCTGCACGGTATTCGAACTGCGGCAAGACTTTGGCATCAGCCCGCAGCCAGTAGGGGACTTTGCCTGCTGTGAGCCAGCCCTTGGAATCCTTACCATCGATCGGGAATGCTCCCTGGACCAGCTGGGCCACCCAAACTAAATCCCATTCCAAGCCCTTGGAGGCATGAACGGACATGATCTGAACGACACCTTTTTTTGAGCCACTCTTGGGAAGTTCAAAACTGTCGTGCTCGAGGGCATATTCGAGCCATTGCATCAACCCGCTCAAACTCGGACGCAAAGTCGCAGCCTCGTATTCGCTGAGGCGTTCAATGAACTGCTCTAGGTGCCTAAGCGGGTTTGCTGCCTTGGACTTGGCGTAGAGCTCGATGTCTATCTCTAGTTCTCGAACTCCAAGCCATGCCAATTCGGTAATCGAGAGGGATGGCGTGCTGCGCAACTTGTGCAGCAGCAATGCCGCCTGTCGCATTCTCGCAAGCCCGGCCTCGCTGATTTCACTGTGGTTGTGAGCTCCCTCAAAACGTAGTGAATCTAAGGCCTCTATCAATGTGACTTCATTTGCCGAATCGGCCTCTGGCCTGATTCTTGTTAGCCGCTTGGCCAGCTCACCGAGCTTGGCGATGTCCCGGAGACCGATTCGCCACTTTGGGGAGACTAGAAGCCGAATTAGCTCAACCGATGCGTCAGCGCTTGAGAGCACCTTGAGCAGCGCGATTAGGTCGACAACCTCAGGTATTTCAATCAAGCCGGAGAGTCCACTGACCTCCACTGGAACCCCTTGCTGCTCGAGAGCGGTCACAAAGATTCCCATTTGCGACTTAGTTCTGGTTAGTAGGGCTCCAGATTGATCCTTTAGGTTCTTGGCGAAGTAGCTAGCGGCAGCTTGGGCCTCTGAGTAGATGTCCTGGTGGAATGTTGCTGAGACTGGAAGTCCCGATTTGACCGCGCGCAGTTTAATTTGATCGAGACCGGGGCTTGCTAAGGATGCCGCGGTGAAGTTTGCCACCTCGACGATTTGCTCCGTTGATCGCCAACAGGTGCTGAGCGAGAGAGTCTCACCCGAGCCAAAGTCCTCAAAAAAGCTAATCAGGTTTGCAGCACTCGCTCCGCGGAATCCATAGATTGCTTGATTAGGGTCCCCCACCGCCATTACTGGCTTACCCCTGAATAACTCAGCAAGGAAACGGACCTGAATTGCTGAGGTGTCTTGATATTCATCCAGCATCACGAACTTGAATGGCAGCTCGATCTCAGACCTGGTCGTTGCCTCAAGCGCCAGCGAAACTTGATCTGCGTAGTCCACCAGATTGCGCTCTTTTTTCAGCTCGATAAAACGCTCCGCCAAGCCAGCTAGCAACTGATTCACTGCTGCATCGGCTAAAAATCCCTGGGTGTAGGCGAAACGCTCCATCGACCCACCCTCAGTCTTCGGCAACGCCGATACATGTTCTTCAAATTCAGCGAGCGCTCGCCGGACGGCCTGCGAGGAGGTCTGATTGTCAGTGATCTCTTGCACCATCGATAAAAGCTTCTCTGTGAGATAGCCAGCGGTTTTGTCCCAGTCGCCCAATTCGGGGTGGTCATCCAGATTTAGTCGCCTTAGCAACTCCCTAGCCAATCCAACGGCACTTGACGCGCCAAGCACCTGGGCATCGGGTTCAAGCCCGACCTCCAGAGCGAACTGTCTGAAGACCTCATTACCGAAAGAGTTATAGGTGGCTATCTTGGGTGGCAAGAAATCTTGTTCCAGGTTCTGAGGCCACATCTCGCTCTCGCGAAGTCGAAACAGCGCCTTGAGCACTCTCGCTGATAGTTCACTCGCTGCCTTTTTGGTAAAGGTGAGGCCAAGAATCTCCTCTGGTAAGGCAAGTTCATTGGCGACGAGATACAGGATGCGGACTGACATCAATTCGGTCTTTCCGCTCCCGGCACCCGCGATAACCAGGGTCGGGTCCTGAGTTGATGCCCCCTCTACCGCGCTTACCTGCTCGGGGGTCAGGGTGTGATGTCCAAGAACTGAATAGACCTGCTGAGCAGAATACTTAGGCACTATGCACCGCCTTAGCTAGCAACAGAGAGCAATCCGAATCTGCGCTGCAGTGTTCGGAGACTCTTGCGATTAGCTGGTCGGCAGAAGTAGCTAACTCGAACTTGGAGAACGACGCCTGTAGCTCAAACAGTGCAGATTCATCCAGCTGGTCCTGTTTCGCGATTCTCAGTTTTCCGGTTCCGACCGACACTAACTTTGCTCCCAGCACCTTCTTGTCTGGATGTTTCTTACTTACTGCGAGTTGATACACAGCCAACTGCTTGCTGGCTTTGGCATCTGGCAAGCTCTTACCGGTCTTTAGGTCGGCCACTTCTAAGCCATCTGGCGTCGCCTCAACCCGATCGATCTTTCCTCCGATTCTGAGTCGTCCTACTTCAATTTCGAAGCCTTCCTCAGCTGATACCAGAGTTGGGGCCGAGGCTAAGTATTCGGCCAGCAGCGCAGCCATCTCCATCGCCCTCTGTCGCTCCGAGCGCTCTTGCCACCCCATTTCAAACTCCAGTTCGTGCCAATTGGACTCTACGTAAGTCTGAATATCACCAGGTGCGGTTGCCAGTTCTAGTGCCTTGTGCAGCAAGGTTCCGATATTTGCTTGGAAACTCTTTCGACCCACCGCGAAGGTCTGCACGAACCAATGGATTGGGCATTTCTCGAAGGCATCCAAAGATGAGGCATTCAAGCTAACGTCCTCGTCCTCGCGGAAAATCGGCTGGTTGGAGGATGGTTCCAAAATGCCATGCCAGTTGGACGGCTGTGAGCCTGGGACATCAGCCAGAGCGAGCAGGGCCAACATGCCTGCGGCGCTTTGGTCCCCAGCTGCGAGTCGCTGTCGAAGTCGCCCGACCAACTTTCGCAAATCAAACTCGATCACGCCCTCGAACGAGCTCAAATTCGCCGCGGCCATGGTCAGAAACTGTGATGGCTGCTCGTCCTCTGATTGCATGGCGCTAATCAGTAGTGAGGTTCTTGCGGCAGCTGCGGCCTTGTAAAACAGTCTTAGCTCATCCGCGAGTTCGGACCGCACAGAATCTGTCGGAGCTGAAAGTCGACCAGCCAAATAGCTCCGAATTGACCCAGCTCCCAGCATCGAGTTGCGCAGCTTTAGGTTGGGCCAAATACCATCCTGAAGCCTAGGGAGTGCGACGACCTCGAACCTTTGACCGGTTAGGGCACTAGGAGTCAAAATGCTCACGGCATCAGCGCTAGCCCGAGAGAAAAGTGCGTCCTCGACCACTCTCTGATCAAGCTGCTCGGTCACGAAGTCCGCGACTTGACCACCCTGTTGATCGAATCGGATAGCCGCTACGAAAAGTCGCATAACGGCATCTAGATCCCTATTGGTAGCAGCAGCTATGGCAGCTCTTGACCTTGACTGCTCACCTAGAGACTTGGGTGCCAGATTGAAAATCTCACTCATCACTTGGTGAGCGGAACCTGATTGCATGCCGCGAAGCTTGCGAATCAGGTCGACCAGTCGATTCAGCGCTCGAGCCTCAAAGCTGTCGAGCTCGACACCCATCTCGAACGCCTCCGCCCAAGCAGCATCTAGCCTGAGACCGAAGTGATGAACTAGAAATCGGTCAAGTCGCTTGGTCTGGATTGGATTCAGAGAAAACAGACTCGATTGCAGGATGGCGGTCAGTAGCTCTCGATTCGGATCCCGAGTAATCAAAGAGGCAAAGTCGAGAATTGCTCGACTGAGCTGATTCCTAGATAGCGGCTCAGCCAAACCTTGGACTGAGATTGGAACATTTCTAAGCGCGAGATCTTTTGCTACCTGCTCGACCTGAGATCGCGTTCTGACAACTACAGCCATTTCTGCAAATGGCACATTTTGCTCTAGTCGCATTCTTCTGAGCTGTGTGGCCAGATAGTCTGCCTCTGCGGATGTGCCATCGAAGATTAGGGCACTCACTTCGTCGGTTGCTTTGAAAACCGACCGTTGCGGGCCAGCGCCTGCGGTGGGCAATCTTGAACTCAGTTTTTGCAACAGCCCTGAGTTTGCCATCGCTGATTTAAGTTCTGAGAGATACAGCCGATTTTGGGCCAAAGTCAGGAAGCTACCCGGTTCTGCAGCGCGATAACCCTGAGTTCCCGAGTCGGGATCCCCGAAAATTACCCCGCCACTTTGGTCGAGCAGCTTTTCAAGTAGTTTGAGACCAGCAGTCGAGAACTCTTGAGCGTCATCCACCAAGACAACTGCGTGTCCGAAGGGAAGCTGTGCGGCGCGGGTAAGCAGTGTGCTTGGATCAACCAAATTCTCAGCTCTGAGAACCTCAAGGTATTTCTCAAAGATAACCAGCAGTGCACCGAGCTTCAGCTTGGGGAATTCGGTTTGCATTCTTACCAGATCATGTGTTGCCAACTCGTAATCCAACACCACCTGCAGCAAGTCTCGAAGCTCCTGGATAAAGGCTGCGAGTTGAGTTGATTTTGAGTTCAGTCCGACCTGGCGCAGCGCCTGCTCGTTTTCAGTAACCAAGCGCCGAAGAATCCGCTCCTGCATTGCTCCGGTTAGAAGTCTTGAATCCAGGCCAGACCCTTGGAGGGCACTGTATGCAAAGCCTGTCACCGATTGAGCCCTCGGTTTTGAGCTTGCCTTCTCGCTTGCCAATGCGATCTGATCCCTGAGCCTTGAGGCCTGCTGCCTCGAGGCTGTGAGGACCAAAATCTGTTCTGGTGAGTGAACCTTTTCTAGTTCTAGAACAAGCCCAATCAGTGCCGAGGTTTTGCCTGTTCCCGGTGCACCAATGACGCAGTAGCTCTCACCGCGCGTGAGACCACCGAGGTCAGCAAGAGTGGGGCGAGGGATTTTCAGCACCCTGACAATCTATTTGCAGAGGGTGACAATTTCTTGTCGTAACCTTATGGCTGGAGGAAATCATGGAAGTTCGAATCGGCATTACCCAATCTCCTCGAGACCTAAGTTTCGAGTCCAAGCAATCGGCTGCAGAGCTCACCGCTTCTATCGCAAAGGCAGTTGAATCCGGCCAGCCGCTTATTAGCTTGCAGGATGAGAAGGGGAAGACGATCTTGATCCCAACCTCTCAGATTGCATTCGTTGAGATTGGTGCCGAGAAGGCCAGACCAGTGGGGTTCATCGCCTAATGGAGCTTTTAGTAATTGCAATTTACGCGGGCATTCTGGCCCTGGTTACTCCGTTCGTCTTGCCGCCTTCAGGCCGCCTCGGAAAGCTGGTCCCACTGGGGGTTTCAGTGGTGGCGGGTTCGGCACTTTGGCTAATCCTGACCTGGTTCGGATTCCGCTATGAAGAGGCGTGGATCTGGTTCATCGTGATGCTGGGCATGCCAGCTGCTACCTTCTTTGCAATTCGATACCTGGACTCAAAGCGCGAGAGCGAAGAGAATGCTGAGCTGGAGCGAATCCGCCTAAGCGGTAAGGCCTAACCGGTCCATTCTCGCCGAGTGAGCTGCCACGAGCTCAGAGACAAATGGCTCTATCGCTCTAAACGCGAAAGCCGCGGAATCTTCGTTTGAGCCCTGCTGAATGGTCAACTTAGAGATATCCACGGAGTTTCTGACCTCCAGCAGGCCATCGGCAACGACCGATCTGCCATACATAGCGAGAACCGACGCGAGATCTGGTCGCTTTTGCAATTCCAAACTAAGCGCCTCGGAGCAAAATTGCTCAAGCTCTGAACCAAGCTGAGCAGTGACCTTCGACCGAAGACTGGCTGGAAGTCCTTTGGCTACTGCCTTTGCGGATTGCTCGAGCATTCCCCACAGCAAATAAAAACGAATTGTTGACTCGTGCCAACCAACTCCCTGCGTGAAGCGAATCATGTCGTCAATCCGAGTGGCGTGAAGATCCTCTTGATCCACCGCTCCCCCGAGGCTAGCAAGAAGGTGCGAAAGTTCCTTGTGGCGTGATTGGTAAAGCTTGGAGAGCTTGAGCTGCTTCATCTGCAGTTCTTTGGATGGAGCAAAGTGGGAGTCGTGCTCCAGCAGTTCGCTCGCTCGAAGCGTCAGATAGGAAAGTTGTCCCAGATAAATCTCAGGTCTGGGAGTAAGCTTTTGAGGGTTGAGCTGGACTTGACTGCGCCCCATCGAGGCGTCGCGAGACGGAAGCGTAAGTTTCTGAGAAACCTTACGTATTCTTCGGAACCAATCCAGCACACCAAAAGCTTATAGCTGAGCCGACGCTCATTCGGAGCTCGCTCAAACAATCATCGGAGAGATTTTTGACTTTTCATCAACTAGGCATCGACCAAGACATTTGTGATGCTTTAGATTCCAGAGGAATCACAACTCCATTCCCAATTCAGCAACAAGCCATTCCGATTGCGTTATCTGGCACTGATGTCATCGGTCAAGCAAAGACGGGAACCGGCAAGACTTTGGGCTTTGGATTGCCGCTAATCCAATCCCTCGGGCTTGAGCCCGGACCAGGTGTTCAAGCACTTGTGGTAGTGCCAACCAGAGAGCTGGCAATTCAGGTCGCTTCTGACCTGGAAATTGCCTGCAGCAACCGAGTCACCGAGGTTGTTGCTATTTACGGTGGCAAGGCCTACGAGGGACAGGTTGCGGCACTCAAGCGCGGTGCTCAGGTTGTGGTTGGAACTCCGGGTCGTCTCATTGACCTTTCGAAGCAGAAACTACTTGACCTATCAAAGATCAAGTTCATGGTCTTGGACGAGGCTGATGAAATGCTCGACCTTGGCTTCTTGCCCGACGTCGAGAAGCTATTTGCCTACACGCCGGCAGAGCGCCAGACCATGCTGTTCTCGGC
>DLOY01000045.1:0-217 GCA_002478545.1 Micrococcales bacterium UBA7472 | reverse complement strand
AGACCAAGGCTGACATCAAGCAGTTCATCTATCGTGCTCATGCGCTAGATAAGGATGAGGTTGTCGGTCGAATTCTGCAAGCCGAGGGTCGTGGCAAGACAGTGATCTTCGTTAAGACCAAGCGCGCCAGCGCCAAGCTGACTGAAGAGTTGATTGATCGCGGTTTCCGCGCCACCGCATTGCACGGTGACATGAGCCAGGAAGCGCGAGAAAAATC
>DLOY01000036.1 GCA_002478545.1 Micrococcales bacterium UBA7472 | reverse complement strand
CCCACGTGCTCACGAATCTCACGCTGTGGGTAAAGCTCGTTGTAACTGGCTGGAACAGCGATGTCTAAATCGGTGTCTAGCTTGGATGCCGCCCAGTTTTGGTTGAAACCCTCGTCATTGAAATCGACCTTGAATTCCCAAATCCCATCTAGGGAAACCAGCTGACGGGCTGGGTTTAATTGCGGCTTGAGCATCGTTATCTCCTACCTTGTCGATTCGAGGGATTGAGTTTGAAGTGCGGAAAATTGTTTGACCTTTTTACCAACAGCAGTTACGAACCCTTCGTTGGTCGCCAACTCCTGCGAGATCAAGCCGATGAGTTCACGTTCACCGTTTGCAGATTGGATCTCAGCTGCGCGAGAGTCCCTAAGTTCTGAGGTGTTAGCTACAAACCAAATCCAACTTGCAATCGCTGTTGCGGCACCGTGAGGAATTCGACCCGCCCTGAGTTCCAGAAGGGCAACCGGAGCAATTCGAACTGAAAGCTTGTTCAGTGACTCCTGAGCAATTTGAGCGAGCTGGTAGCCAATTCGTGGGTTTGAGAAACGCTCCAAGAGCGCCTTGCGATATGCAGCCACCTCGAGAAGCTTCTCGTCTAGGTGCGAGGCTGCCTCATCCCAAAAACGATTGACCTCATCCAAGATCTCTGGGTCCTCAATTGCCTGGTCGACACTTTGATGACCACGCAGCGTTCCGAACAGCGCCATCAGAGTGTGAGCTCCGTTTAGCAGCCAGAGCTTGCGGTTTTCAAACGGTTCGATTTGAGACACAAATCTTGCTCCCGCACTTTCCCACTTTGGTCTACCGAGCGGGAATTCACCCTCCAGCACCCAGTCCCTGAAGGGCTCGGTGACAACTGGTGAGCGATCGCTGAATCCGGTTTGCTCCAATACCAGGTCGATATCGGCCTGGGTGGTCTTGGGTGTGATTCGGTCAATCGAGGTGGTGACATAGCTGAGGGATTCTAGGTAGTCGATAAAACCCTGATCCTCCGCCTTCGCAAGGCTGGTAAGTGCCGCTTTCAACACCTCGCCATTTGAGGGCAGGTTGTCGCAGGGGACAAGTGCAATCTTGGCTCCGGTGGCATACCGAGCTTTGAGGCCAAGCAGGAGTCGACCCAAGGCACTATCGCTGAGCTCAGAGCCACTTGGCTGATACCCGGCCTCTGTGATGGTGAGGGTGACAAGTGCGATGTTTGGGTTTGCCAGGGTACGAATCAGGTCTTCAAGATCCGAGGCTGGAACTGCGCGAACCACGGAGTCAATGACTTCAAAGCTATCCCCGTTTGAATCTCGGGTAATCAGGGTGTACTTGCAGTTCTGGCCATTGAGTAGATCGGCCTGCTCACTTGATCTTCCGGTGTAAGCAACGATTCCCCACTGCTCAGCATCTGAAGCACGCTGAGTATAAAAGGCTTGGTGGGCCCTAAAGAAGGCACCAAGTCCCAGGTGGACAATTCGCTCCGGCTTCATAGCTTGAAGGCCTGCCTTGGAACCGTGGTGACCAAGTCAACCGCGACCTTCTCGGCAGTTGCCAGACTGATTCGGCCTTGATTTACCAAGTTTGAAAGGAAGGAGCTGTCAATTCTGCGAGCCATGTCATGGCGAGCCGGGATAGATAAAAAGGCCCGGGTGTCATCAATAAATCCAGAGCCACGATAGAAACCGGCAGTCTCAGTGATTGCCTCGCGATAGCGCCTTGCCGAGTCTGGCGCATCCAAGAACCACCAAGGTGCTCCGATGAATACAGATGGGTAGAAGCCTGCAAGCGGTGCAACTTCCCGACCCCAAGTGGTCTCATCCAAGCTGAACAGGATGATGTGAAGATTGGGGTGAAGACCGTAGGCATCTAACAGTGGTTTCAGGTTGTAGCTGAACTCTGCCCGCACTGGGATGTCATGTCCGGTGTCACGACCGAAATTTGCCAGGGTCTTTGGTGAGTGATTGCGGAAGACGCCGACGTGCAGGGTAATGACAAGTCCGTCTTCGCAAGACATTCTGGCCATCTCACAGATCATGTTTCCGCGATACTCCTCGGCCTCAGCCTTGGAGATGGTGCCAGCCACCGCCTTTTCAAAAAGTAGCTGCGCCCGTGAGTCCGAGAGCACGGTAGTAAATGCAGTCTCGGCACCGATGTCCACACTCACGCAGCCGTTTTGCTTGAAGAACTCTCTCCTGAGCCAAAGCGCCTGAACCAGACCCTGGTGGGTAACAGGCTGAGAGGTCATCGAGCACAACTTGTCAACACGCTGCAACCAGTTCTCTGCATCAGGAGAAATATAGAAATCAGGTCTAAAGGTCGGTGCTACTCGACCTTGAAAGCTCGCATCGTTGTTCAGTGCGATGTGGTGCTCGAGCGAATCGGCTGGGTCATCGGTGGTCGCCAAGAACTCGATTCCAAAGCGCTGGTATAGCTCTCTTGGCCTGAAGCTCGGGTCGAGCAGCACTGCCTGGATCTGATCGTAAAGGTCATCCGCTCCCTCGGCGGATGGCTCCTGGTTGATACCGAAGATGGTCTCGAGTGAGTGAACTAGCCAGTAACCAGATGCGGTGCCGGCAAATAGGTGCCAGCGCGAGCAAAAGATTCTCCAGGCATTGCGAGCGTGCTGCTCGTCCAGGGGATCCTTTGGTTCACGAAGCAGGGCTAGGTCCACACCATCGGCGTGCAGCAGGCGAGTGATGTAGTGGTCAAAGTACAAAAACAGTGAGGCTGGATTCGAGAACGGCTGGTTTTCTCGAAGAATCATTGGGTCGACGTGTCCGTGCGGAGAAATGATGGGCAACTCACGCACCAAGTTGTAGAGGTGTTCAGCAACCGCACGCTCACCATTGCTGGTTGGAAGCAATCGGTTGCTTACTGAAAAAACCTTGTCATTCATTGGCTTTTCCACCTTTCTAACTTTATTTTGTCAACCGATTGCCAAAAGGTCAAACAAGTTTGGTAACAATTTGGGTTCGGTTACTTTTTGGCTGCTGTTGAGGCGCGCATCACAAGGTGACCGGCCAGTCTTTTCGCAGTTTCTAAAGCTTGCTCAGCGTCGTGATCTTCGATGTCTGCAAGCAGTGCCTGGACAGCGAGTTTGCCGGCACTCTCCAGAGGCGACTTGATTGTTGTCAGGGCTGGAGTGGTCAGATCTGACCCGAAGATATCGTCAAATCCAATGATGCTCAGCTGCGACGGAACACTCACTCCACGCTCAGCCAGACCGCTCATCAGACCAATAGCGATTAGGTCGTTGTAGGCAATGACTGCGCTTACTCCGGAGGCCAGCACCAGGTCAACCGATGCTTTACCGCCATCAACGACAGGTTCGTTCGGACCAATCTCGACAACCTTCAGACCCTGCTTCACCGCGGAATCAAAGATCAGCTGCCAACGGTGCTTGGACATCCAAGAGGTGCTCGGACCGGAGAGGTAAGCGACCGACTCGTGGCCCAATTCTTTGAGGTGGCGGACCGCTTGCTCAATGCCGGCCGAGATATCCGCCACCACGTCGGCAAGACCGTCAATTCGACGGTTCATCAGAACCACCGGTTTGCGTGATGCAATCTCCTTGACCTCAGCATCTTCCAGACGAGATGTGACAAGCACAACTCCATCAACCGAAGGCATGATGCGCTCGACGGTCGCGGCTTCAAGGCTGCTGGACTCCTGAGATTCGGCAATAACCAGGGTGTAGCCGAGGTCTGAGGCTTGAGCCTCCGCACCTCGAACCGCATCGAAGAACATTGGGTTGGTGATGTCGGCAACGATGCAGGCAATCATCTTGGTCTTACCGGTTGGAAGCGCTCTGGCAAACGGGTTTACGTGATAGTTGAGCTTCTTAGCTGCGTCCTTGATCTTCGCCTCGGTGACGGCGTTGATGCGACCAGGGTTATTCAGAGCACGTGAAACGGTGGAGGGGTTTACGCCCGCCAACTCGGCGATGTCGTAAATGGTTGGAAGCGAATTCTTACGCTTCTTGCCACCGGTCTCAGCCACTTAGTTTCCTATCCCCAATTCCTTTGTTTCCAACATCTGGAAACTTGTTGCCAAGCTTAGCTTGCTGCCTGAGCCTGCAGAGCGAGTAGCGCTTTTCGCTCCTCACGACGCTTTGCCTGGCGGTCTGGATCTGGAACCGGTGATGCCATCAAGAGCCTTTGGGTGTATGGGTGATCAGGGTTCTTGGAAACCTTCATCGCCTCCCCCTGCTCGACAATCTCACCCTTGTACATCACGGCGATGCGGTGCGAAATGTGCCTAACGACATCAAGATCGTGAGAAACAAACAAGTAGCTCACTCCGGTGTCCTGCTGGATTTGTAGGAACAAATCTAGGATTCTGGCCTGAGTCGTGAGGTCCAGTGCTGACACCGGCTCATCACAAACGATTAGCTTTGGTGCAAGCGCAAGCGCTCTAGCAATCGCAACTCGCTGACGCTGACCACCGGAAAACTCTCTTGGAAGTCGGTGGATGGCATCCTTTGGAAGGTTCACCTGGTCCAGCAGCTCCTTGATTCGCTTCTTCGCCTCATCGCCCTTCATGCCCTGAATCTCCAGAGGTTCGGCAAGAATCTGGCCAATCTCCATGGATGGGTTTAGCGAGGTGTATGGGTCTTGGAATACCACCTGGATATCACGGCTGAGGCGCTGGCGCTCCTTGCGAGAAGCCTTGGAGATCTCCTCGCCCTGGAAGCGAATTGAACCGGCTGTCACCGGTGCAAGGCCCAGAATTGCTCTTCCCAAAGTGGTCTTACCGGAGCCAGACTCACCCACAAGACCAAGGGTCTCACCCTTACCCAGTTCGATTGAAACTGAATGCAGTGCCTTGAAGGGCTTAGACAAAAAGCCTTTACCTGGGTATTCGACGTCTACGTTTTCTACCTTTAGAAACTCAGACATTTAGCTCTCCTTGGTCTCGGAGGTTAGGAAGGTCATTGGGGTCTTGTCCTCAAGCATTGAGCTCAATAGGACCTGGGTGTATGGGTGCTGTGGAGAGCGCAAGATGGTTCGCACATCACCGGATTCCACGATCTTGCCGTACTGCATGACGACGATCTTGTCGGCAAGGTCAGCCACCACACCGAAGTTGTGGGTAACCAAAACCATGGCCATGCCAAGGCGCTTTTGTAGATCTCGAAGCAAGTCCAAAACCTCGGCCTGGACCGTTACATCTAGTGCGGTGGTTGGCTCATCGGCAATAAGTAGATCTGGCTCACAGCTAATCGCGCCGGCGATCAAAATGCGCTGGGCCATACCACCGGATACCTCGTGAGGGTATGCCTTGAACACGCGCTCTGGGTTCACGATGCCCACCATGTCCAGAAGCTTCAGCACTCGCTGCTTGGCTTCTTTCTGTGAGATCCCGAGGATCTTCACCATAGGGCGAACCAACTGGTACCCAACTCGGAAGTTTGGGTCGAGGTTGCTCATCGGCTCCTGGGGAATGTAGGCGATGCGCTTGCCGCGAAGCTCAGTCATGCGCTTTTGGCTGATCTTGCCGCCAGAGGCTGAAACCAACTCGACGCCGTCGAAGACGATGTGACCGGCAGGAATCTGAGCGTTCTCGGGAAGGAGTCCAAGAATCGAGAAGGCGGTCTGAGTTTTGCCCGAACCAGACTCACCAACGATGCCTAGAACCTCACCTTTTGAAACCGATAGTGAGACGCCCTCGACGACTCGGTTCACCGAGCCATCTCCCTGCGGGTAACCAACCGAGAGTCCGTTCACCGAAAGCAGCTTGCCCTCTGAATCCATAACCTTTGGGTTGACGACAGTCTCGGTGCCCTTGACCGGCTTGAACTTGGTCTTCTTGGCAGAGATTTTCTGGGTGTCCTCAAGTGCATCTCGAAGTGAGTTGCCCAACAGGGCAAATGATCCGATGGTCAGTGAGATCACCAGCGATGGCCAAAGCACCAGGTTTGGTGCCATCCAAATGTTTAGGAAGCCCTCATTCAGCATCACGCCCCAGCTGATCATCGAAGCATCGCCAAGACCTAGGAACTCAAGTCCGGACTGAATCGAGATTGCGATACCGGAGATGATTGCAGACTGGATGATGATTGGAGCGCGCACAACGGTCAGGATGTGACGAACCATAATTCGGAAGTCGCTCAGTCCAGAAACTCTGGCCGCATCAACATATAGCTCGTTGCGAACACCCATAACTGCGGTTCTGGTGAGTCGGAAGAAGCCCGGTGCAATCAGGACACCGAATACCGCCATCGCGATGAAGATCGAGGTTCCGAAGGCGGAGGCAACTGCCAGCAGGATGATGATTGCTGGCAGCGACTGCAGCATGTTAGAGATCCAGCTTGCGATGCCATCAAACTTGCCGCCGTAGTAACCGGCCAACAGCCCCGATGGCACACCGACCAGGATCGATGTCACGACCACGATTACAGCCGACAGCAGCGTGGTCTGTGAACCCCACAGGATTCGGGTGAAGATGTCACGACCGGCAGAGTCGGTTCCCATCAGGTAGGTCGAATCTGGAGGCAGGAGGGTGACCGCTAGGTCAGTCGAGTTCGGATCAAACTGAGTCGCAAACGGAGCAACGATTGCTGCCACGACAACCAAGAGCAGGTAGAGGCTCGAGATAACCGCGAGCGGGTTCCTAACTAGGCGGCCTGCAAGGCTGCGACGAACAATTGGCCGAGCGTGGCCAGATGGAATTTGAGTCTCGTTGCTCACTTGACACGCACCTTCGGGTTGAGCCAGCCGTTAGCTAGATCAACGATCAGATTTACCAAAATGACGATGATGACGGTTACCACGACCACACCCATGACCACTGGGGTGTCGCCGACACCGGTTGACTGCAGGGCAAGGAATCCCATGCCTGGCAGCGCAAAGATCTGCTCAATGATCACTGCGCCTCCGAGCATGCCCACGAACTGCAAACTCAAGATGGTGAGTCCGGCAGGGGCAGCCGCGCGCAGCACGTGCTTGGTCAAAATTTCACGCTCAGAAATACCTCTGGAGCGAAGGGTGCGAACCCAGTCCTTTTCCAAGACTGCCTTCACCGCTGAACGGATCTGGGCTGCAGAGGAAGCCACCGCACCAATCAAGATTGCGCTGACCGGTAGCACCAAGGACTGGAACCAAAGCACTGGATCTTCTTCAAATGGCACCCAACCGGTGGCTGGGAATAGGAAAAGCTGAATTGCGAATACCGTGACCAAGAAGATCGCGATAACAAAGTTTGGAACCGCGAAGCCTGCGATTCCCAAAACCTGAACGGTGCGGTCGATGATGCCGCCCTTTACCGCTGCGGCCATACCCAGAACGGTTGCCACGATCGCGGTCAGGATGATGGTTGCAATGACGAGAGTCAAAGTAACTGGAAGTCTGTTGAGCAGCGCGGAGACGATGGGCTCCTGCGAGAACCAGGAGACTCCGAGGTCTCCTTGGACTGCAGCTGTGAGCCACTCGAGGTAGCGGTCAAGGATTGGTCGGTCTAGACCAAGCTCGACTTCTTTCGCTTGAAGCTGCTCGATGGTGGCTGAGTCACCAAGGATGTTGATGGCGATGTTCGATGAAGAAAAGAACATCAAGAAGTAAGCCAGGGAAGAGATCACCAACAGAAGCAGTGCTCCTGAGATGAGTCGTCTCGCGATGAAAGCCAGCATCTTGAATCTCCGGTAGAGGTTGGGGTTTGGTGCCCTGGGGTCCCTTGCGGGACCCCAGGGGGTTAACTACTTGCCGCTAGGTGCGTAGTTGTAGAGGTATGGAACTGCGTTCTGTGCCTGTGGAGTTACCTTCACACCCTTCGAGCTGAATAGCAACTGAGGTAGGCGGTAGAACGGTACGAACCAAGCCTGCTTCACGATCTCGCGGTTTACGGCAGTCATCTGAGTGCTGACGTTCTTTGGAGATGGGTCAGCAAGCACGTTCTTTAGCGCGTTGTTGATCAGGCCGTTGGTGCTCTTGAACACGTTGCGTGCACCGTTAGGAGCAACTGCAAGGTTGAAGTTCACCCACGCGGTTCCCTGGAACAACTGGAACACGGATGCCTCGTACTTACCGCTCAACATTGCATTGCGGAACTCGATGGCTGGAACGTTATCCCAGTTCACCTTGATGCCAACAGCACCGAGGTAGTCAGACAGAGCCGCACGCATGGTTGGGTCAAGCCAAGCTGGCATGTTCAGGGTGAAGCCGTTTGCGTAACCAGCAGATGCAAGCAGGGCCTTTGCCTTAGCAGGGTCGTACTTGTACATGCTGTCCAGCGAAGGCACATATGCACCAGATGCCTTTGAGAAAATCTGGTTGGTTAGCTCGCCATAGCCACCTTGAACAGTCTTCAGAAGTGCAGCGCGGTCGATAGCATGCGCGATTGCCTGACGGACGCGAGCGTCACCAAGAGCCTTGTTGATCTTTCCAGCGCGGTCGAAAAGCATTAGTCCCTGCCAGTCCACGTTGTACTGAGTCAGAGTGAGGCCGCGCTTCTTTGCGGTGTCTGCGGTGCGGACATCTAGAAGTGCAACATCAACCTGGCCAGACATAACTGCATTTAGACGAGCAGTCACATCGGTCATGATCTTTAGGGTGATCTTGTCGAACTTGATCTTGGACTTGTCCCAGTACTTCGGGTTCTTCACAAACACGATCTGAGATCCAGGCACGGTAGAACGGTCTAGCAGGTAAGGACCGGAACCAACCGGGGTGGTCTTTACGCCTGCGGTGCCAACTGCGTTGCCGGAAGTCATGAAGGAGTTGGTGGTTGCCAGGTAGTAGATGATGTCTGGGTTTGCAGTCGCCAGAGTGATCTTGATCTTGGTTGGGCTAACCACATCAATCTTGGCGCCTGCCATAGTTGCAGCCTGTGGGCCATTCGCCTTGACAAAGTGGTCAAGGTTCTTCTTGGCAACAGTTGCGTCGAACTTGCTGCCGTCAGAGAAGGTAACGCCGGTGCGCAGGTCAAGTACGACCTCGGTTGCACTCTTGTTAACGGTCCACTTGGTTGCCAGGTTTGGCTTGTATGAGCCATCTGGGGCGCGCAGAATCAGGTTGTCATAGACGCCCTGGTAGTAAACGATTCCGTGACCGATGTCTGCAGAAGCAGGGTCCCATGAGGTGACGTTGATCACGGAGCTTAGGGTGAGGGTCTTTTGGTTGGCAGCCTGGGCTGGAGCAACTGACCCGGAGGCAATGAGGGCAAATGAAGCAACAGCCGTTACAGCTGCCCTCAGAGTCTTCTTGAGGTTCATTACAACTCCTTATGTAGTGGCTTGAAACTTCATTTGTTTCAATGTTCCACATTCAAGCTAGATTGTCCAAACTATTTTGGCAACCGATTGACAACATTTTCCGATAACAAAAGTGTAACGCTTTGTTTGCCTAATGTTTAGGGGGTAGTTGCCGTTTGGCAATTGGTTGGCAAATGCCTAGATTTGACGCGGATTTCGGGCGTAATTTGGCAATTTAGTGCAACCGATTGTCAAAACTTAGCCAAGCATGTCGTGTCGAACGATGGTCGCATTGCGATCAGGTCCGACACCAATTGCCGAGATTCTGGTACCGCTCAGCTTCTCTAGGGCTAGAACGTAGTCCTGGGCGTTCTTTGGTAGATCGTCGAAGGTCTTGGCGGTGGAAATATCCTCTTCCCAGCCAGGGAACATCTCATAGATCGGCTTAGCGTGGTGGAAGTCGGTCTGAGAAACCGGTACCTCTGCTACGCGCTGTCCATCAACCTCGTAGGCCACACAAACCGGGATCTCCTTAATACCGGTGAGCACGTCCAGCTTGGTTAGGAAGATATCCGTTAGACCGTTGACGCGGGTTGCATAGCGGGCGATTGGAGCATCGAACCAACCGCAGCGACGATTACGGCCAGTGGTGACACCAACCTCGCCTCCGGTCTTACGCAGGTACTCGCCCCACTCGTCAAACAATTCTGTTGGGAACGGACCAGAGCCAACACGGGTGGTATACGCCTTGAGGATTCCGATGACGCCGGTGATCTTGGTCGGTCCAATACCGCTACCGGTGGTTGCTCCACCTGCGGTCGGGTTGGAGGAGGTAACAAACGGATAGGTTCCGTGGTCAACATCCAAAAGTGTTCCCTGGCCACCCTCGAGCAAGACGGTCTTACCCTCTGCCAGGGCGTTGTTCAGAACCAAAGCAGTGTCAGCAACCATTGGCTTTAGGCGTTCTGCAAAAGAGAGAAGGTGGTCAACGACCTCCTGCGGCCTGACGGCAGCACGGTTGTAGACCTTGACCAGCAACTCGTTTTTCTGGGTGAGTGCGCTCTCAACCTTCTGGCGCAGGATGCTTGGGTCAAATAGGTCTTGAATGCGAATTCCCAGGCGGCCCATCTTGTCGCCATAGGTTGGACCGATGCCGCGACCGGTGGTGCCGATCGCGCGCTTACCCAAGAAGCGCTCCGAAACCTTGTCCACGGTGACGTGATAGGGGGTGATCACGTGTGCATTTGCAGAAATCAAGAGCTTTGAGGTGTCAACACCCTTGTCGTTTAGACCATCAATTTCGCGGAAGAGAACTTCCAGGTCAACAACTACACCGTTACCGATGACTGGAACACAGCCTGGGGTCAAAATTCCGGAGGGCAGTAGGTGCAGCGCAAACTTCTTGTCACCAATAACTACGGTGTGACCAGCGTTGTTGCCGCCTTGGTAGCGGACTACATAGTCGACGCGATCTCCAAGAAGGTCGGTTGCTTTGCCTTTACCTTCGTCGCCCCACTGGGCTCCGACTAGGACTACTGCGGGCATGACTGTACCCCTTTCAGCTTTGGGGATTCTCGGGCGATAAGCCCTTAGGAGAGTCTAACTAAAAACATGCTGCATAACCCAAGTGTGCATGGTTATTGCAGCTGCCGCGGAGGCGTTGATTGATCGGGTAGAACCGAACTGGGTGATTTCCAACACCACATCGGCGGCATCCAGCGCAGCCTGAGACAGCCCCGGCCCTTCCTGACCAAACAAAAATACACAGTGCTTGGGCAACTGGTAGTTCTCCAATTGCTTGCAGCCAGGAACGTTGTCGATCGCGATGATTGGCAGTTTGCTGCCCCCGGGGCCGGCTGTCTTTGCCCACGCAATCAAGTCTTCGATCTGCGGGAGGTGGGTGACATGTTGATAGCGGTCAGTCACCATCGCTCCGCGACGATTCCAACGCTTATTGCCCACGATTTGGACACCCTGAGCCAAGAAGGCGTTTGCTGTTCTCACAATTGAGCCGATGTTTAGATCGTGCTGCCAGTTCTCGATGGCAACAAAATACGGGTGCCGCCTGGAGTCGAGGTCTGCAACGATCGCTTCCATCGACCAGTAGCGGTACTGATCAACCACGTTTCTGGTGTCGCCCTCGGCCAAAAGCTCGGGGTCAAACTTTGCAAAGTTAGGGTCTTGGCTGGCATCGCCCTGATATGGCCCGACTCCCCAGGTTGATTGCTCGGTTGGGCGCTCTGTGTCTTCACTCACGCGCTACAGCCTAAAGCTAGGCTAGGCAACATGGTCGATCGCTCACATATCAACAACTGGCTCACTGACATGGATGGCGTGCTGTGGCACGAGGGCAAGCCGATTCCGGGAGCTCCTGAGCTGATCAAGAAGTGGACCGATCAGGGCACCAAGTACTTGGTACTAACCAACAATTCCATCTACACCCCGCGAGATCTAGCAGCCAGGCTGCAGGCCGGTGGCCTAGATATCCCAGAAGAGCGGATCTACACATCTGCGCTGGCAACAGCTGATTTCATCAAGTCTCAGTTGCCAGGCGGCAAGGCTTTCGTGATTGGTGAAGCCGGTCT
>DLOY01000032.1:4423-6128 GCA_002478545.1 Micrococcales bacterium UBA7472 | reverse complement strand
CCCCGGAGTTACCCAAGTGACGCAAATTCTTCCAGATCCAACACGTTCTGCCACCGTACCCGAGAAGGCTACGGTCGATGGTCTAGAACAGAAATGGGTTCCGCGCTGGGAGGCCGAAGGCGTCTACTCATTCCAGGGCAATGGTGAGGTCTACTCAATCGACACCCCACCTCCTACCGCATCCGGCTCTCTGCACGTTGGGCACGTTTTCTCCTACACGCACACCGATGTGGTGGCTCGCTTCAAGAGGATGTGTGGCTACAAAGTCTTCTATCCCATGGGCTGGGATGACAACGGTCTTCCGACCGAGCGTCGTGTTCAGAACTACTACGGAGTTCGTTGTGACCCGACATTGCCCTATCAACCAAATTTCACTCCACCTCAAGAAGGTGGCGATAACAAGAGCTCAAAGGCCGCGGACCAGCTTCCAATCTCGCGAAGAAACTTCATCGAGCTTTGCGAGCGACTGACCGAGGAGGACGAGAAGGCATTCGAGAATCTCTGGCGGGACCTTGGTCTCTCGGTCGATTGGTCCAAGACCTACCGAACAATTTCAAAGGAAGCTCAGCGAGTCTCGCAGCAGGCTTTCCTAAACAACCTCTCCCGCGGTGAGGCCTACCAGTCCATGGCACCGACTCTGTGGGATGTCACATTCAGAACCGCCGTCGCTCAGGCTGAACTAGAAGATCGCGAACAGCCAGGGGCATACCACCGCGTTCAGTTTGAGGGCCCATCCGGTCCAATTTTTATTGAGACCACAAGACCAGAGCTGATTCCAGCTTGTGTTGCCTTGGTAGCCCACCCAGATGATGAGCGCTATCAACCGCTGTTCGGGCAAACGGCCAAGACGCCAATCTTTGGCGTTGAGGTGCCGATTGTGGCCCACCGTCTAGCCCAGAAGGACAAGGGCTCAGGCATCGCAATGATCTGCACCTTTGGTGATGTCACTGACGTGATTTGGTGGCGCGAGCTTGACCTACCTAACAGGGCGATCATCGGCTTTGACGGGCGCATCATTTCCAGTGCACCGGAGGTCATCGCACAATCCAAGGCTGCAGAGTTCTTCGAGGAACTGAAGGGCAAGACTGTCTTCAGCGCCAAGGAGCTGATCGTCGGGAAGCTCAAGGAAATTGGGGCTCTGATTGGCGATCCGAAGCCAATTACCCACCCGGTGAAGTTCTTCGAAAAGGGTGACAAGCCACTCGAGATTGTCTCTACTCGTCAGTGGTACATCAAAAATGGAGGACGCGACAAAGACCTCGCGGAGCGGCTAATTGCCCTAGGCAAAGACCTTGGCTTCCACCCGGACTTCATGAGGGTCAGACTCGAGAACTGGATCAACGGACTAAACGGAGACTGGCTGATTTCACGCCAGCGCTACTTCGGTGTCCCAATCCCGGTTTGGTACCCACTCGATGCAGATGGGAACCCCGTCTTCGACAATGTCATCACGCCTAGCCTTGAGTCTTTGCCCGTAGACCCATCTACTGACGTTCCAGCTGGTTACCAGGAGGCTCAGCGCGGCGTCCCCGGTGGATTCATTGGTGAGCACGACATCATGGATACCTGGGCGACTTCTTCACTAACCCCTCAGTTGGCTGGCGGTTGGATCGAGAACCCAGAGCTATTCAAAGAGGTGTTCCCATTCGACCTGCGTCCTCAGGGACAAGACATCATTCGAACCTGGTTGTTCTCGACACTGCTA
>DLOY01000032.1:0-4298 GCA_002478545.1 Micrococcales bacterium UBA7472 | reverse complement strand
GACCGCAAGAAGATGTCAAAGTCCAAGGGCAATGTCGTAGTGCCAAATGAGCTGCTCGAAACCCATGGCTCTGATGCGGTCAGGTACTGGGCTGCATCGGCTCGACTGGGCACCGATGCAGCGTTTGACGAGGGTCAGATGAAAATCGGCCGTCGACTGGCGATCAAGGTTCTAAACGCCGCACGATTTGCACTCACATTTGAGCTACCAAAGGGTGTCTCAGACGTTTCCGAGCCGGTCGATAGGGCAATGCTCGCGGCACTGCGGAATCAAATTGCGGTCGCCACCAAGGCTTTTGAGGATTACGACCACACCAAGGCTCTCGAAACCACCGAAACCTTCTTCTGGACCTTCGCCGATGATTACGTGGAGCTTGTTAAAGAGCGCGCCTACGGACAGGGAGATTTCACTCCCGAACAGGTCGGTAGTGCGGTGTTGGCATTGCGTCAGGCACTGGGAATCATGGTCCGATTGCTGGCCCCATTCATCCCATATGCAACGGAAGAGGTTTGGAGCTGGTGGCAGCAGGGTTCGGTACACAGATCTAGCTGGCCAACCGAAGACGAGTTGTCCGACTTCTTGGAAGCGGATCTGTACACACTCGCCTCGGAAGCCTTGATTCTGGTTCGTAAGACTAAATCTGACGCCAAGCTATCAATGAAGGCTGAGATTCTCAGCGCTGAACTAAGTGGGCCGAAAGAGCTATCAAAGCTTCGTTCAGATCTGATGGCGGTTGGCAAGATTGCTGAGCTGAAATTGAGTGAGGGTGGCCTTGCGCTAACGAAGGTTGAGTTCGCGCCAGCCGAATAAGCTGGAGCAATGACTAATCCCCTACTTAGCGTCTCTCCACTGGAGTACGAACTACCAAACTTTGCCTTGCTCAAGGATGAGCACTACCTGCCAGCATTCGAACATGCTGTCGCGACTCATAACTCCGAAATCGCCGCAATCCTGGCTGAACCAGAAGTCAGCTTCGAAAACACAATCGTGGCAATGGAGAAGGCTGGGGATCTGCTCAACTCAATGCTGATGGTTTTCTATAACAAAACTTCAAGCGACACTAATGACAGGCTGCAGGAAATCGATGCAGAAATCGCTCCCAAGATTGCTGCCCACATCGACTCCATTCGACTAAACCCAGCGCTATTTGAGCGCATACAGAAGTTGGTCGCCAGGCGCGAGGAGCTAAAGCTAGATGCCGAGAGTGACTGGCTCCTAACTCGCTATTACAAGGACTTCAAATTTGCGGGCGCAGAACTCACCGCCGAACAGCGCGCTCGTGTTAGTGAGATAAACGAAGCAATTTCAGGACTCGAGGTTGAGTTTGACAAGCGTTTGTTGGCAGACAGCAACGACCTAGCCATTCACCTAGCTGATGCATCAAGACTCAAGGGCCTCAGCGAGGCCGAGATCGCCTCCTGCAAAAAGGCGGCAGAGGACAGAAAACTTGATGGCTATGTCATCCCACTTTTGAACTACTCGGGTCATCCGCTGCTTGCCAACCTCGAGGACCGAAGCCTCCGCGAGGAAATCCTGAAGGCGACCCTGTCGCGAGGTTCAAGGGGAAATGAAAATGACACCTCGGAAATCGTCAAGCAGCTACTTGATCTGAGGCGCGAGAAGGCCAAGCTCTTCGGTTACTCGAACTACGTTGACTACGTCACAGCACAGCAAACCGCAGGATCTGGAGCAAATGTCCACAGCGTGTTGGGGAAGATTGCCCCAGCGGCCAAGGCCAACGCGCAGCGTGAAGGGTCCATGTTGCAAGAGCTGATGAATCAGGAGACCACTGGTGAATTGGCAGCCTGGGACTGGTCGCGCTATACCGAACAGCTAAGAACCAAGCAGTACAGCATCGATACCAGTGTCCTAAAGCCCTACTTTGAAGTTCGTCGCGTCCTCGAAGATGGCGTCTTTTTTGCCGCTGGCAAACTCTATGGGCTGAAGTTCACACGGCGTGATGACCTAGTCGGCTACCACCCTGACAACTGGATTTACCAGGTTGATTATGAGGATGGATCTAAGTGTGGTTTGTATCTTTTTGACCCATTTGCAAGACCTTCGAAGCGAGGTGGCGCATGGATGAACAACCTTGTTGACCAGTCTCACCTGCTTGGCAAGTTGCCGGTTGTAGTGAACAACATGAACATTCCTAAGCCCGCCGATGGTGATCCGGCTCTGATGACCCTCGACGAGGTAAACACTCTGTTCCACGAGTTTGGCCACACCCTTCACGGACTGCTCTCAAATGTGACCTACCCAAGATTCTCTGGAACCTCGGTCGAGCGCGACTTCGTAGAGTTTCCTTCTCAGGTGAACGAGATGTGGATGCTTTGGCCGGAGGTGCTTGAGAACTACGCTGTCCACGTTGAAAGTGGAGAGAAGCTCTCACTGGATTGGGTATCAAAGCTAACCGCAGCTGAAGGTTTCAACCAGGGATTTGAAACCACTCACTACCTCCAGGCTGCAATTCTCGATCTTGCACTTCACTCCCAGGAGAGCACTCCAGAGGATCTGGTCAAGTTTGAAGCCGACGCCATAGCGGAATACGGACTTACCTACTCCCCGGTGCCAACCAGATACCGAACCAACTACTTTGCACACATCTTTGCCGGTGGATACTCTGCCGGCTACTACGGCTACATCTGGTCGGAAATTTTGGATGCCGAGTCAGTGGATTGGTTCAAGGAGAACGGCGGTCTGACTCGAGAGAACGGAGAGAAATTCTCTAAAGGACTACTCTCTCGCGGTGGTTCGAAGGATTCCATGACTCTGGTGAGAGAGCTTCTTGGCAGGGAACCAAGAATCGAGCCGCTACTTCGCCGCCGCGGTCTGTTGTAGAAGCCAAACCAAAACACCGAATACCAGAGCCCAAAAGGCTCCACCTACTCCGAGAATGGCAATACCTGCCGCCCCGGTGAGGAAAGTGACGGCACCTGCGAGTCGCAATGAATCATCAGAGATGGCAGTCTTCAGGGCCCCGGAGAAGGTATTCAATAGCGCAATACCAGCTAGGGCTAAGAGCAGTTCTCTTGGCACAGCCAGCACGAATGCGGCGAATGGGGCTGCGAAGATCGCAAAAAGGATGTAGACCACACCTCCCCAACTCGACGCTATCCAGCGTCGGGCCGGGTCCTTCGCTGCCCCTGAGTCCGCGTTCAGGGCTGCCGTGATCGCAGCCAGATTAAGGCCAAACCCACCAAAGAACGCAGTGACCGCAGAACCCAACCCAGTGGTTAGGAACACTCTGCGAACAGGTAGCGGGAATCCAAGTGATTGCATGATGGCTAGGCCCGGGAGGTTCTGGGAAGCCATCGTCACCAGATAGAGCGGAACTCCGATTGCAATCATCACAGTGACATCGAAGGATGGGGTGACAATTGCCAACTCGGGCCAAAAGACAATAGATCCGAGATCGCCAACCTCGGGGCTGAAACCGATTAGCAGAAATCCGAGAGAAATCGCGATTGGAGAGGCCCACACGGCGGCAAAGCGGTTCAGCACAAACCAAACCAACAGCACGGGGATTATCAGTATCGGAAAGTCAACCCCGGCATGCACCGTTGCAATCACAAAGGGGAATATGACCCCGGCCAGCATCGCTGCTGATATCTGCGGCGGAATGAGCCCAACTACTCGACCCAACCAGGGCCAGACTCCGGTTAGGACAATCAGAAGGCTGGCGATCAAGAAGGCACCAACCGCCTGGTCAAAACTAACTCCAAGGGCAGCCGATGAGGCAAGAAACGCCGCTCCAGGGGTGGACCAAACTACGCTCACGGGCTTTCTAAGCCAGACCGAAAGAAAAATAGATAGCACGCCATATCCAACGAGCAAAACCGCGAGTGCGGTCGCTGTTTGGCTTTGGGTTGCGCCCATCGCAGTTAGCCCTGCAATTGCGACTCCGAAGGTTGCAACCGAGCCCGTTGTCGATGCAACGGTTCCAGCTAGATAGGGGGCAATACGCTGCGAGCTGATTTTGAGTCCTAAGCGCTCTTGTCGCGAAGTCGTTGCTTCAATGGCAAGACCTCCGGCATCTGCTTGGTTCGAACAATCTCAGCTGTGATCACCACTCGACCCTGCTGTTCTGAGCCTGGAAGCTCAAACATGATTGGACCAAGAACCTCTTCGAGAATAGCCCTGAGACCTCTGGCTCCAGTCTCACGCTCGAGAGCCTGGTCGGCAATCAGCTCGATAGCCTCGGGTTCAAATTCAAGTTCAAAACCATCAATCTCAAACATGCGCTGATACTGCTTAATCAGGGCATTCTTGGGCTCCGTGAGGATAGAAACCAGAGC
>DLOY01000029.1 GCA_002478545.1 Micrococcales bacterium UBA7472 | reverse complement strand
ATGACGATTGCAATTGCAATTAGCTCATTCATTTGGATTCCTCATCCAGCCAGAAGATCTCCTCGACCCTGACTTTCAATATCGACGCGATTCGCAAAGCCAAAACTAAAGATGGTGAATACTCACCGCGTTCGATGTAACCGATGGTTTGATAGTGGACTCCGACCTGATCGGCGAGCTCTTGCCGACTCAGACCAGACTGGGTGCGAGCCTCTTCAAGGCGGTTGGCCACCCGCTCCTCTTCAGCCTTTGGTTTTCTACCCATGTATGTAGCATAAATACTATGTAGTAATAATGCAACATTTATTACTTAAATCTTTTTAGGGTCCTATGCGCCTTCTCAGCCCAGACGTACTTTTCAGCAAGTTTGCTAAGCACAAAAATCAAAATTGGAAACCAGAAGTTCCTCAACACCCAAACGATCAGCTTCATGCAAGCTCCTCAAGCTTTGCGAAAACCCGGTCGTGGTCAATTCTCCAGAACGAAACCTGCTGGCCATTTATCAGCAGCACGGGAACCTCATCGGTGAAGTGAGCAAACTGCGGATTTTGATCAATGTCAAGATCGTCAATGGAATACTCGACCTCTGGATACTCGTGAGCAAATCGAGCTATGACTTGAGCGAGATCCGCTTGCGCCACCTCACACAGGTGACAGCCGTTTCGACCAATTAGCGTGATTTCAATACCCACGATTACAGCCTACGGCCAGAGCTTCTGATGATTAGACTTAGCCGGTGCCAGAACCCCTAAAGCAACCGAAACTCGAAGCCGCATTCTTCGACGTGGATAACACACTGGTTCGTGGCTCAACCTCAATCCTGTTCGGCAAAGTTGCCTTCACCGGCGGCACCATAAAGCGCCGTGAGATATGGCGTTTTGCATTTGAACAAATGATGTTCATTCGTCGTGGTGAAAATAACGACAAGATGGCGGATTTCAAGGACCGCGCGCTGTCGCTTACCAAGGGCCACTCAGTGGATGAGCTAAGAAGCTTGATCGATGTTGTCTACAAGCAAGAAATCCAGCCAAGACTGTGGCCAGAGACGGTAGCCGCTGCCAAAGAGCACTTGGCAGCAGGCAGGGAAGTGTGGCTCTTGACCGCAGCTCCAATTGAGTTGGCTGAGGCCATCGCTAAGGACATCGGTGCCACTGGAGCACTGGGCACAATCGTTGGTCACAAAGACGGAGTTCTGACCGGAGAACTAATTGGTGAGCCGCTGCACGGCAAAGCCAAGCGCAAAGCAGCCAAGAAGCTAGCTAAGGAGCGCGGAATCAGCCTCAAGCGCAGTTGGGCCTACTCCGATAGCTACAACGATTTGCCATTACTTTCACTCGTCGGTCACGCGGTTGCCGTGAACCCGGACAAGATTCTTGCCCGTCACGCCGAAGCGGCTGGCTGGCAGATTCTTCGATTCAAAAAGCGCGATCTGCGCAAAAACTAAACCCGCCCTTGCAGGCGGGTTTTTGTTTTGAAGATTTACTTCTTATTGCGACGCTGGTGGCGAGTCTTACGAAGCAGCTTGCGGTGCTTCTTCTTAGACATACGCTTACGGCGCTTCTTGATAATTGAACCCACAGAAACCTCACAAAGCTTTTGGGTGCCCGAATGGGCAACCTCAGAAGTTTAGCCCTTAGTACCCAAGCACTCAACCTCGGAGGCGAAATCCAACCAACGTTGGATCAGAAGCAAATAACTACTTCTTGACCTTGCTCTTCACCTCAGCGACGAAGTTGTTGGTCTCCTGCTTGACCTCGTCCACGACCTCTTCAACCTTTTGACGAGCGATCTTTTCAAAGTCCTTGGCAGACTTCTCCGCCTCAACCTTGGCCTCAGCTAGTTTGCGGCCCAGTCTCTTGCCGAGCTCCTTAGGGTCGGCATCAATGTCAACTTCTTCGAGCTTTTGTTTGAGTTGCTCGGATAGCCAGCCTGACTTTTCAGTCAACCAATGGCCAACCCTGGCTCCGACCTCGGAGAGGTTTTCGGCTAGCGGGTCGCCCTCTTCCTCATCTGGATCAAACCCAAGCGACAGGAAGTTGATCATCCAGTCTTCGATTTCCTCGAGTGGCTCTGGAGTCACAGAGTAGAAGCGCTTCTGACCCTCTTCGCGAACGTCGACCAATCCAACTTCACGCAGCGTCTTTAGGTGCTTGGAGACGGTTGGCTGACCCAGCTTGGTCTGCTCAACAATCTCGCTCACGGTTAGCTCTCCCGAGCCGCCGGCCAGGTGCGAACCAAGCAGGGTCTCCAGTAGAAGACGTCTAGTTGGGTCAGCGATTGCTTCAAAAATGTCTGCCATGTTTTTACCCTACTCTCACTTACCGGCTAATTCCTCAGCCCGCGCTACCGCAGCGGCTAAGCCCTTAGCAAAAATGGCCTTCAAATTGCTCTCTTCGAAGGTGGCAATGATGCGCTCGGTGGTGCCGCCGGGGGATGTGACATTTCTCCTAAGCTGGGCCGGCTCCTCGTCTGACTGGGCCAACAAATCGATTGACCCATCAAAGGTGCCGCGTACTAACTTCTTTGCATCTTCTTCCGAAAAGCCCTGCTCGAGAGCGATCTTTTCCCATTGCTCGATGAAGTAGAAGATCCAAGCGGGACCAGAACCAGAAATTGCACTGAGCGCGTTGATTTTGTCCTCGGGGACGACAATCGCGGTGCCGACAGCCTCAAACAAAGTGACAGTGGCATCAATGGCATCTTGTGAAGCCGAAATTGCAGGAGCGATTCCAGTCACTGCTTTTCCAACCAGTGCGGGGGTGTTCGGCATAGTGCGAATCAAGTTTGGATTGTCGATAGCACCGGCCATCGTCTCCAACTCAATGCCGGCAGCTAGCGAGATGATCACTGCGTTTTTACCGACCTCACCAGAGAGCTCTCGCAAAAGATCAACAATCTGCTTTGGCTTAACACCCAAAACAATTAGATCTGCATCGCCTGCAATCAGCGAATTCGCGTCTTCAGTGGTCTCTACCGATAGCGCAGAAATGCCCCTCTCACGCCAGGCAACAGCACTATCTTCGCTTCTGGTAGTCGCTGAAATCAGCTCTTTGGGATACCCGGCCTCGATAAGGCCCGACAAGATTGCGCCACCCATTGAACCTGAGCCTAAAAAGGCGATACGAAGTTTCTCCACCCTTGAATCCTAGGCTGAGCCGAGAAGTGGATAGCCGATAAAAACCACAGAGTTCATCAATGTGTGCGCAACCACCAGCGGTGCAACCCGCTGGGTCTTCAAAAACAACCAGGCAAAAACAACTCCCATTACAAAGTTCCCGAGCACCGCTGAGAACCCCTGATAGCTGTGATAGCTCGCACGAATGGCCGCGGAAACAAGCACTAGCAATACGACCGATAGCTTTGGTTTGATGAGCTTTAGCTTGCTGAGCAAAAAGCCCACCACAATAACCTCCTCCTGCAATCCTGACCGAAGTGCTGCCAGCAGCAGGATTGGGATAGTCCATACGAAGTCACCAAGAGAACTCGGCACAACTCGCGATGTCAACCCGAGCTCCAAAGCCAAGAAATAAAGCCCGACTCCCGGGATACCTATTGAGCCTGCGATCAAAACTCCAATGCCGAAATCCCTGAAACTTGGAATTAGGCCAATGGAAATCTGGTCCTGTCGCAAAAAATACAGGGCGAGCAGTACAGGAACCAAAGCAAGACCGATGCCAACTATTTGGTAAATCAAATCAAGCCAAGGCGTCTCAACCACGGGTCGGTTGATGGTTGTGGTGCTGCCGGCAAGCCCTTCTGGGCTGATTAGCTTTCTCACCAGGCTCAGGGTCGAGTAAATGGCACTTGCACCTAATGACAGAAGCAATACGAGCCAGATTTCTTGGCGATGGCTTTTGAACATCTCGCTCCTTAGGTGTGGGCAAAAGTTTAGATGTCGGCAGCAAGAGGTAGTTTTGTTGGATGGCAAAAACAAAGAGCGACTTCCGATGCGCCGAGTGTGGCTGGACCACCGTCAAGTGGGTTGGTCGCTGTGGTGAATGCCAAGCCTGGGGCACCTTAGAGGAAACCAACTCCGTTCAGGAAGTGAAGGCCGCAAGGCTCACCCAAAACCAACTTGCCAAACCCATAACCGAGGTCGAGCAGGTATCCGCCTCACACAAACCAACCGGAGTTGGTGAGTTTGACCGAGTGCTTGGCGGCGGTCTGGTTGCTGGGGCAGCAATCCTCCTTTCCGGTGAACCAGGTGTGGGAAAGTCCACTCTGCTTTTGGAGGTTGGCGCTAAGGCAGCAAAGTCAGGCGCAAAAGTCTTGTATGTCTCAGCGGAGGAATCGGCATCACAGGTTCGACTCAGAGCGGAGCGAACCGGCGGCCTCAGCGAGAACTTATACCTGGCGAGCGAAACAGATCTTGCGACGGTGATGGGGCAGTTCGAAGCGCTAAAGCCCGACCTGTTGATCGTGGACTCAGTTCAGACTGTTTCCTCTGCAGATGTCGACGGAGCACCTGGCATGCCAGCTCAGGTTCGAGAGGTTGCGGCAAACCTGATTCGGCTTGCTAAGCAATCATCAACTCCACTCCTGCTTGTCGGCCATGTCACTAAAGACGGTTCAATTGCAGGCCCGAGAACTCTCGAGCATCTAGTTGACGTTGTTTGTCAGTTTGAGGGTGACCGCCAGACCTCGTTGAGGTTTGTCAGGACCCTAAAGAACCGATTCGGCCCGACCGACGAAGTTGGCTGCTTTGAAATGACTGGCGAAGGGATTGTTGAGGTTCCAGATCCATCCAAGCTCTTTATTTCAGGATCCAAGAACCAGGTTTCTGGGACCTGCGTGACCGTAACAGTGGAGGGTAAGCGGGCACTGATTGCTGAGATTCAGGCTCTAGTGGTCCGCACCAATTCACCGCAACCAAGACGGGTGACCAACGGCGTTGATGCCTCTCGAGTTGCGATGCTCTTGGCTGTTCTTGAGCGCAGGGCAGGCATCAGCCTGATTGACAAAGACGTTTATGTTTCGACTGTTGGCGGCATGCGAATTCTCGAACCGGCGGCAGATCTGGCTATTGCCGTTGCGATTGCTTCCGCTGTCACAGATAAGCCAGTTGGTTCTAAAGTCGCAGCCTTCGGTGAAATCTCGCTGGCAGGTGAGATTAGGGCGGTTTCAAATTCCAAACAGCGTCACGCTGAAGCAGTGAGATTGGGTCATGACCAAGTAGTTAGTGCCCAAGGAGATCAACTCTCCAAGGCGTTGTCTAAGGCACTCAGTTAAGCAGGAATTGGACCGGGTTCTCGGAATAAACCCCGTTTACCTCTACCTTCAAAAAGTATGAGGCGCCCCCTGATGGCACAGGCTCCTGCTCCGCTCCACAACCAGTTCCAGATGATCTGACGCGCTCCCAGATCGCTCCCTCTCGAGAGCTACTGATGGTTGAGTTTGCCTTTAGGACGGTTACTAAATCCTGATCGGCACTTCTATCGCAGTCTCGGGAAGAGTAATAGGTCTCGTCACCAGAAGTGATTGTGAAGAAGGTCACCCGAGATCCGACGTTGAAATTGCAATCGACCGGGCCGGTGTTAGTGATGTCATACCAAAGGTATGGCTTCTCACCCGAGGCGAATGAGCTCTTCTCGCCATCCTTGTCTCCGATTCGAGCAAAGACCTCGACCACACCCGGTTGACAATCGACAATTTCGCTTGCCGGTGTCGAGGCTGTCGCAGAGACTGAAGCAGCGCTGGTTGGCCCGGCCTGCTGGGGTTGGGAACCGCCGGAAAATGCATTCCAAACCAACACGCCAACTACGACCAAAACCAGCAACAATAGAGCGCGACGACGGGCATAAATCTGCTGTTGAGTAGGGGCCATGGGACTATCTAACTAGATGTAACGGAGCATTCTTGAGTTTCCGAGAGTATTCTGCTTCACCCTGGCAAGATCCAAGAACTCTGCCACACCCTCATCGTTCGAACGAACCAGCTCGGCGTAGGTTTCAGCGTCGACGGGAATGTCAGAGATGACCTGGAAGCCCTGTGACTCGAAGAACGCCACCTCGAAAGTTAGGCAAAAGACTCGGTGGATGCCCAGTTCTTTGGCCTTGTCCAAAAGCTCCCCAAGAATCTTCTTACCGACACCCTGGCCCTTGAGGCTCTCGCGAACGGCAAGGGTTCTAACTTCCGCCAAGTCCTCCCACATCACGTGAAGAGCACCGAAACCAACTACTTCACCGTCTTGTTCGGCGACTATAAATTCTTGAATTGATTCATATAGCTCAACGAGCTCTTTACCAAGCAGAATTCGCTTTTCGACCAATGGAGCCGCAATCGCTGTTATCGCTCGGACGTCAGTGGTCCGGGCAGGTCGAATCTTGAGCATTGCTAAATTATGGCGCTAAGCCGATTCAATTTCTAATAGCACTTCGTTCCGACGCAGTGGCCCGGGAGTCCAAGGGCCGTTGTAGCGAGCGAATCTGGGTTGGCCAATTGCCCGATACCCTTGCTCGACAAGTAGCTCCCTAAGCTTTCGCTCTTTTGCTCGGAACAGTGACTCCCTCGCAAAGCCAGCGAAGGTAATTGCGGCGAAAGTTGCTCTGCCGAACTGCTCAATTCTCAAAGCATTTGAAGTTGGCGCAGGGACATTGCTCATGCCGGCTGGCATGACGAATGACACTTCAAAACCAGATCCCGATTCCCGTTGAACCACCGGAGCCGTCATCGCGATTGGCTGCCGATTTTGGTTGTTTCCGCCAATGAAGGAAGCAAGGTAGCCGAACGCGCTGTACGCGGAAGAGCCAAGATCCCCGGATTGCCAGGTCGTGACCAAGGTGTGAGGGTCATACTCCCGAACCTCAAAGCCCTTGTGGGCTTTGAGGACTCGATAGCTTTGAACTTCGGTCACTAAGCGACTGACTCGATTTCTCGCGAGTTTGCAACGAAGGTGAACTCACCGTTGATGAAGTCAACCAAGATGTCTTGCGCGCTGCCGATAGAGCCGGTCAAGATTCGCTCGGAGATGGCATCCTCGATCTCGCGCTGAACCACGCGGCGAAGTGGCCTTGCACCCAACGCGGGTTCGTAGCCGAGTTCGATTAGTCGCTCCTTGGCCACTGTGGTCAGGGTCAGCTTCAGATCGCGCTCGTCCAAACGACGCTGCAGTCTGGCAACGAACAGGTCGACAATCTGCAGTAGCTCGTC
>DLOY01000060.1:5472-12044 GCA_002478545.1 Micrococcales bacterium UBA7472 | reverse complement strand
TCATGCTCTTTGAATGGTGGAATCACCTTCAGGCCGGCGATTGGAAACAATAACTGGGGAGGAGTTGATTACACCTGCGGTCAGTCAACCCAGACTTTCACGGTGACATTCGAAGCACTGGGTCCCACAGTTACTAGCTTTTCTACTAGCACAACTAGCCCGACCTCTACTCTGGGCCCTATCCAGTACTCCCTGGTCTTTGCTGCCACGGTTTCCGGACTCACAGCTGATGATTTTCTAAACTCTGGAAATGCTCCCAATTGTCTATTCTCTGTTAGTGGAAGCAGCGGCACCACGTTCACAGTTTCAGTTACAGGTTGCGGCGATGGAACGCTCGCTCCTCAGCTAAGGTCCAACGCGGTTTCGGATTCGCTTTCTAGAGTCGGTCCTTCTACTGCAAATACGGCCGCAAGCATCTTGATTGACCGTGGCCCACCCACGGTGACACTCACTCCACCTTCCAGCCCAAACAATGGCGCAACGCTCAACTTCACGGTGACAAGTACCGAGGCCCTGACTGGTCTCGCCGCAGGCGACTTTAGTGTTGCTGGAACTGGTTGCTCAGTGGGAACGCCATCTGCTGCATCAGGCTCTGCTCCAACCCTTTCCTACACAATTCCAGTCAACTCATGTGCTGATCAAGCGGCTGTGACGCTGACCATGAATCAGGCAACTGTTGCCGATGCCGCAGGCAATACCGCCCCAGCAGCTGCCCTTGCTGCTGGACCTGTCGTCGTGGATCGAACGGCTCCAGGCGGAACCATATCCTCTCCGGGCATCACAAGAGATGATCCGATCACCTACTCAGTCACCGTGAATGAGAGCATCCAGGGAACGGTGGATGCCTCTGACTTCAATGTTTCTGGAACTGGGTGTTCGATCGGTTCCATCACTCAAAGCGCACCCACTTATTCGGTAACACTGATTGGCTGCAACGACGGAGTTACCGCCGCACTGTCCTTTAAGACCAACACTTTGGTTGACCTCGCTGGGAACCAGGGCCCAAGTGCAGGCTCGCCAATTGGTTCTTCGACAGTGGTGGACAGGTCACTCGCGGCGGTCACGATAACGGCGCCATCGTCTCCGAACAAGAATCTAAACCTGGGCTTCACCGTAAATTTTGGTGAGCCTACCAACAACGTTTCCGAGACTGATTTTGAAATCGTCTCGAGCAGCACGCACAGCTGTGAGATCAACGCCTTCTCACCGGCAAGTCCAAGAAACGCACTGAGCGGGAACTTCGTGGTTACCCTCAGCGCTTGCGCTGACACCAATGCAATAAGTCTTCGACTCAAGCCGGGCACAGTTTTAGATGACCTTGGCAACGTTGGGCCCGCAACCGCAGTCACCTCGAATGTTGTGACAGTAGATAGGTCTGCACCTCAGCTGCTAGCTGTTGCTGCAAATAACCCAGCACTTTCGAGCCAGAGCGCAGTTTCGTATGCGGTGACCTTCAACGAGTCTGTGACCGGATTGACCGCAGCCATGTTCACGCTTGGCGCTGGCACGGCCTGCTCTGCCTCCTCATTAACGGGATCAGGTTCCAGTTACACAGTTACCTTTACGTCTTGTGCCAACGGTAACTCGGTTGTCTTGAACTACAACATCACCAGCGCGGTTGCGGATTTGGCTGGCAATAGTTTTGCGGGAGAGACTGGCTCTCTATCCGCAATCGTGATTGACACAGTCGCGCCAACAATTTCGTCGATAGTCAAAGTCAGCAGCTCTAACTCCGTCACCTACACCGTGAACTTCTCGGAGGAGGTAACCGGTTTTGATGTGAACTCAATTGTTCTGGGAGGTACCAGCACGGTTGGTTCTACATGGACGATCTCAGGTTTGGTGCAACTAACTGCAACCAGGTATCAGTTCGTGGCTTCGAGTCAGTTGCCAGATAGTGGTTCGGTCAGCTTCACAATCAACACATCGGCGGTTAGGGACCTTGCGTTGAACCCGCTTGCGGCTGGAAGTATTGGAACCCCGAACTCCTCCGAGGTCGTGTTCTACTTCTTACCTTCAGTCACTCTTGGTTCGCTCCCGATGCTTGGAATGGCCGCTAACCCGATTGCGCCCGAGTTAGTTATTCAGGGCAGAGGTAATTCGCTATTTGGGATTCGAGTGAGCATCTCTGGTGCAGTTAGCGGAGACCAGCTGTCCTTTACCAACAACAATGTCGGGTTATTTGGATCAATTCAGACTGCATCTAGCAACAACGGTGTTTTGAACCTCACCTACAACGGCGCTCAGCCAACTGCGGCCCAGTGGCAGGCTGCTGCTAGGGCGGTCAAGTTTGCAACCACAAACACGTCAAACGCGAATCGCTCGATAACTTTCCATATTCGACCCACTCGAAGTTACTCGCTGGACACCGGTCACTTCTATGAGGTCAAGACCGCACCTGAATACACCTGGCAAAACTGGACAAACTCTTTTGATCGAGCCGCCGGCTACACCTTCTCGGGCATGCAGGGATACCTTGCGAATATAACTTCCGCTGCAGAGCAAAGTTTTGTCGCATCGGCGGATGTCGCCAACGGCAGAGCAGCATGGCTTGGAATCAATGATGTTGCCGTGGAGGGAACTTGGAGAGTGGTTTCGGGCCCCGAAGCCGGTCAACTCGCAACCTACACAAACTGGGATCCAGGTGAACCGAACAACTCTGCAGACTACGTTTCGTTGATTGCAACTGGAACCTGGGACGACCTCTCGGATTCAGCTCAGCAAGCAGGTAACTACAACGTCAGCATTTTGATAGTTGAGTTTGGCGGACTTCCATCCGACACCCCAAACCAGCTGCAGGCCTCGGGGCAGATGCTCATTGACAGCACACCGCCAACGGTGAGCTCCTTACGATCGATTTCCGAAAACAAGACTTACTACCGCGGTGAAAAAGTTCAGCTGTCGATTAGCTTCTCTGAGATCGTGACAGTCACCGGCGCTCCACAACTACTGCTCGAAACCGGAGCGACAGATAGGTTTGCCAACTACCTCTCTGGCTCAGGAACCAATGCTTTGACCTTTGAGTATTCGGTCGAAAGTGGAGATCAGAGCGCGGATTTGGATTACGTGGGCACCAACTCGCTTGGTCTGAACGGCGGCTCGATAACGGATGCCGTTGGGAACCCAGCCACGCTGACTTTGAGTAGCCCTGGCACATCTGGATCAATCAGCAGCTCCTCAAATGTGGTGGTCGATGGCTCTCAAGTGACCATGGTCCTGGGAACAAGTAACACAACATCAACTACTCGTGACCTCGTCTATACGCTCACCTCTTCAGCTCCGATTGACTGCGGAACCCTCTCAACGAACATGGGTGTTGACCTGGATGGAACCATGGTCGCAAGCATCGATGGTGTTTCTGCCGCAGCAAACTCTCTTAGCTGCACAATCAACATCACGAGTCAGGTGCGCCCAGCTCAATTTGGAACCACGACACTCACTTATACCCAAAACTTCTCGGTTGCGGATCTGCAGGGTCAGGCACAGAGCAATGTTCGCTTGGCTCAGGCTTCAGTTGTTCTTACGGTCCCACCCATTGCATCAAATCTTGGTGGCCATTCGGTGACTACCACCAACGGCACCATCCCGTCTCAGCTTGTGAACAACACCCCGGGTGGTCTTCTGCCTTCCGCCGGGGCTGAAGCTCGAACTGCCATGGCTGCTGCGGGCATAGTCTCAGCCCCGGCTGGCATACCGATCAGCAACGCCATGGCGAATTTGAATGGGGTAAGTAGTTCCCAATCCGTTTTGAACGCGATGGCTCGAGCAGAGTTGCCAGCTGGCCATGGAATCAAACCTGCGATTCAGGTAGACCCGACTGCGCTCTCGTCTCACGTCGCAGTTTCCTACCTGAACACCGGATCAGGCTGGTTCTTTACCGGGGCTCAAGCAATCTCGTCCAGCACCGTTGAGGCCGAGCCGATTGTCTTTACAAGAGCAGGTACTTATCGCATCTTGATTGTTGTTGTCCCAACCAACATCAGCTACAGAACTTCTTCATTCCCCGCAAATACTTGGATCAACCTCATGATGCCAAGAGCGACTCTGTTCGCGAACCCAATACCAAGTTCAGGGCTTCCTCAGGGAAACCAGTCGATGGAATGGGAGCTGGTTGTAACCGGTCAGGTTCAAACTCTGGCACCTGCACCAGCGCCCTCAAATAACCAGCCAAGTAACCCGGTTACTCCAACGCCTACACCCACTGTCACACCTACACCTACCCCGACAGTGACTCCTACACCCACGCCCACCCCTACACCCACTCCAACTCAAACGGTTAGGCCAACTCCAACGCCTACACCTTCTCCAACCCAGACAGTCAGACCCACCCCTACCCCGTCACCCACAGCTACACCGACTTCTACCCCAAGTCCTTCGGTGACTCCATCCCCAACACCTACCCCAACCCAGACCTCTGAGCCGAGCGCTCAGCCAACACCTTCACCTTCGGAGACATCACAAGCGACCGCGCAGCCTGAGCCAACCTCAGAGCCAATTGCAGTTCTTCCTCTGGGCGAGGCACTAACCGCACTTACCCCGACGGCATTGATTCCAGAGATTTCATTTGAGCCAGGTGAGCCGGTAGCAAACCCTGCTCTCGGTGCATCCGGAGATGATGAGGCACCACCACAAGAGTTCGATCCGCTTGCATCCGAGGAGTCCATCGTCGCGGTGCTTGAGAAAACCACCCAAACTGTTGCAGTGGTTGCTTCAGTTGCAGCCGCCGCCGCAGCTGCGGCAGGAGCAGCAGCGGCTGCTGGAGCTGCAGCAGGTGCCGCAGCTGGCGCTGCATCAGCATCATCGGCATCGAGTGCCAGCGCTGGAGCATCATCCAGCTCTGCCGGCAGCAACGCCAACTCCGCAGCCAACACTGCGATCGAACTTGAAGAGTCCGACGAAGGTGAGATTTCAGAGCTTGAAGTCGCGCATGATCAGATAACCCTGGATAAGCAGGGGTGGGGCGATAAGTTAGCGATTTTCTCGCTCGGCTTCATGACTTGGTTCGATAGGCGAAGCCATCGCCTCACCTTGGCACTGGCTCCTGTCAGCCCACTGCTTTCAAAGGTGGTCAACGATGCCGCATACCTTCGAGCGCTGGCCGGATCACTGTCAATCTTCTTGCCAATTGCGGGTGTGATTGCCGCTTTGATGGCGGTTGCCGACAATGGCAACGAGATCTTGACTCCGACCTGGGAGATCCTGCTATTCATTGCCATCATCGGATTGCTTGATGCCGCTGCCGGCTTTATCTCCATTTTGGTTTTTGCGGTCGGCTCAGTAATCGCCTTCGGTCAGCTTCCCGATCTCGACCAAGTCAGATTGTTGATGGCGGTGTTTGTGATTGCTGTTGGACCAGCACTTCTGACAACTGCGTTCCGAGCCCTTAGAAAAGAGCCGGCAGACTCAACTGAGAGCTGGTGGGAGCGCCTAAGTGACTTGGCAATTGCCCCATTCATGGCTGGATGGTCGGTGGCAACGATGGTCAGCGTGTTGCCCGCAGTTACTGGTCTGACGGTGAATGCAGCGAACCACGTTGCGGACTTTGGAGTTTGGATTGCTGTGGTTGCAGCGCTTCGTGTTGTTCTTGAAGAATTTGTCGCTCGCTATTACCCGCAGCGATTGGATGTAATCAACCCAACCGAAATTCCAGAACCTGGAATGCTGCAGAAGTCCACTGCACTGGCAATCCGTTACGGAATCTGGGTGCTTTTCACGGGCGCGATTATCGGACCAGGCTGGGAGTCCTTCGTTGGTTCGGCACTCTTCCTCGTGCCAACAGTTATTGGTTGGTATCAAGACAGATTCCCGAACATCCCTTGGCTGTGGCGAATTATGCCAACCGGTGTCCCAGGACTTGCGTTCTCGATCCTGGTTGCCTCTTTCACGACCGCCTGGCTGACAACCCTGATGGGGGTAAGTGCAGACCTGGCTCAGCTGTCATTTGTGATCTTGCCGCTACCGATGTTGCTGTTGAGTGTGCTTGGAATGTTTGCCCGTCATGGTGCAACTGAGGACGAAGATCGCCCGGTAAAGAAGCTGAAGTGGGTTTATCGACTAGGTGGCGTCGTGATGATGTTCTTCACGCTCAACCTGGTTGGCATCATTTAGCAAAACGGAATCAGGATCCGCTTCAGTGCCGGCAAGTCAGGCTCAGCCCAATCGAGCTGAGCAAGATCTTGTTCCCTGACCCAGCGCAACTCCGAGTGGTCTGTCGAGGAAGTTGGTTCTTTACCCACCAGGTCACACACGAAGCAAACCAATTCGATATCTCCCGTGGTTGATCTATCAAACTGGCGAAGGACTTTGATCTCAACCCCAAGCTCTTCCCGGATTTCGCGCACTAGTGCAGCTTCAAGACTTTCGCCCAGCTCTGGCTTGCCACCTGGGAACTCCCACTTATTTGGAGCGGATTTCCAGTCTCCGCGCTTGCAGCACAAATACTCCCCTTGGGAGTTTTGAATGATTGCTGCCACGACCAATGTCATTGTGCAAAAGGCTAGCAAGAACCTCTAGCACTCAAATAGACTTTGCCTGCGGGTCCAAGCGGCTCGTGAAAAACCCGGCAGACCTCC
>DLOY01000060.1:0-5423 GCA_002478545.1 Micrococcales bacterium UBA7472 | reverse complement strand
GTGAAAAACCCGGCAGACCTCCGGACGGTGGTCTCGCCGGGTTTTCAACTCAGTGATAGTTGATATCAATGTGCCCTTTGTCTTTTGGACTCTCGAAGCTCCAACCTCGCTGGTAGCACCATGCAAAAATGTCGGGCAACCAAAGCAGCGGTTCTCGCGAAGGGATATCAAAGCTGTATTCAAACCCTTGCTCTTTAGGGGAGTATCGCCTTTTGAAATCTTCAAGCACGAGTTGATCGCTCCTGAGCGATGTAACGTCAAGTTCAACGCAAATTCGTTTTGGGGCCAGCTCCTGTAGGAGCATACGCAGAGCCAATGCTCTGGAAGACGAGTCGGGCTTGAGCTTTGTGTCAAAGATGTGAATCGCAATTGGCATTCCCTTTACAGCGGAAAGAATGCTCTTTCTCCGGCGATCAGGTTCTTTGACAAAGTGTATTGACCGCTGGCCAGGCAACAGTAGAGACCGTCATTGCGACCGAATTTGCTTGGCCGAATCATCCCGAACGAGACATGCCGCTAATACCAGAGTTCTCGACTTTGTTTCATCGACAAATGCAGTACTCACCTCAGCAGGCTAGCCAGCTGTGAGTCAGCGCTAACCTTTATCCACAGGCTAACGTGGGAGGTTTGCCTCGATGACAGAGACAATCGACTCATCGTCTGGCTTTACCTGTGGGCGGAAGCGCTTTACCTCACCCGATGGCAAGATCAAGAACTTCTCGAAGTTCCACATCACTGGCCCTGCAAGACCCATCCCATCCTTGGTCTTCACAAGCTCTTTGTAGAGCGGGTGACGATTACGACCATTGACATCACTCTTGGTAGTCATAGGGAAACTCACTCCCCAGGTGGTGGAGCAGTACTCACCGATTGCCTCATCGTCCTTGAGCTCCTGCTTGAAAGAACCAGATGGCACACCCAAAACCGTGAAGCCTCGATCTGCATACTTGCGCTGCAGCTCTTCAAGCTGTGCATACTGCGGGGAGAGACCGCAGCGGGATGCGACGTTAACGACCAGGATCACATTGCCTTCGAAATCAGACAGGCTGCGCTTGGAGCCATCGAGCATTTGGAGTTCGGTATCGAAGATTGCCATACCAGCTCTAACCAACAGTAAGTGAAACAAATTTCACTAGCCTTATAGCCAAATCAGATAGGGGGTGCAATGAGAACAAAACCCTCTGTGAATCTTTGGGTCTTGGTGTTTATCGGGACCGCCTTGTTTCACATCTGGCGCGGCTCAATTGAAGATGCATACATCTTTGGGTCTGCTTCGATACTCATGCTCTCCCAGGTGATGGGATTCACTGAATTTGGGTTTCAGCGCAAACCACAACTGAGCATTTGGGTAATTGCGATCTTGGTGGTGGCGGTAGCCACTGTGCTCTATCTTTTCCCACCGCATTCCATGGCGAACGCCTTCACCCTACTGGCATTACTGCCGGCTGGAATCGCTCTTATTTTTTACGTTGACCCCAAGCAACACCCAAAACCGACGCTGTCGGTTACTAGAGCCCGTCTGAGCTGGGGACTTTGGGCATTTCTTTTTGCAGTGATCGAGCTGATTGCGTTTATCGGTGGGTTTCTAACCAATGACGACAACTCCTTTCCGACCATCTCGATCATTCTTGATCCAGTACTAGAAACTCAGCTCGGTCGCGCGGTGTTTGTGGCACTCTGGCTCATGGCAGGGGTCTTTTTGCTTGGGGTTAGGAAGAAGCGATGACCAACTTCCTGATCGTTTCCGGGTACCTCGGGTTTGTGATGCTCGGTGTTCTACTGGCACTACTTGGCAGGCTAAAGCCCGATTTTGTTGCGCCACTGAGTGAGCTAATGAGCTACGTGATGCGTCATCGCATCACCAGAATTGCGCTCTTTGTGACGTGGTGGTGGTTAGGTTGGCACTTCCTGGGCGGAACCAATTTGATCTAGCGATTTGAGATCTTGCTAAAACTCAATCGAATACTTTGCAGCAGGTAACCAACGGCGAAGAAAAACACAGTGATTGCCGCGACATACATCAGCATGCTCGGCACGCCACCTTCTTCGTTGGGGTTAATAAACCAGTATGGCCACCAGTTCGTAATCAGACCTCTGACCACAGAGAAACCAAGCCAGGCAAGCGGAAAGATTGCGACCCAAAGGCTGGCCCGCAGGCGAAGCTTCGGAGACCTGATCGAAAAGAGATAGTCGATCACGATTGCAATCGGAGCATAGGTGTGAATGATCTGGTTTGGAAGCACCGGCCAGACATAGCCAACATCCCTGGCATCCGGGGCTGCATCGGCAAGTAGGGCATGGTAGACCACACCCACAATCACCATGGCTGCAGCAAGGCTTAGCCTTGCGATGTTGTGAAATTTGGTCTCGTCCTTGCCGGCTGCCAAAACGTATGCCGAGTAGAGCGAGAGGCCTCCAGCAACGATCGCACTGACGATGGAGAAGTAGGCGAAGTACTCATCGGGGCGGAAGACGTTGTTGACCACTCGATCGGTAACCTGCCAGACGACGCTGCCGAGTAGTCCAATACCAAGAGCAAGCCGAAGTGAAACCATCACCGCTTTATACATGCTCTCCAACCTACTCCTGGGTCTCGATGTAGCGAATGATTGCGGTCGCAAATTCCTTCGGGTTCTCTTCGTTTGGAAGGTGCCCGGTTTGCTCAATTACTACCAACTCAGCGCTTGGCAACTCCCCGGCTAAGCGAATCGAGTTATCGGTTGGCACAATCAGATCGTTATCTCCGGTGATCACCAGGGTTTTGATTGTTATCTCGCTCAGGCGTTCGGCAACATCAAGAGCGCGAGGAGACTTGTTGAACTCCCAGAAGGCGCGCTCCCAGCCGATGATTTGCAGCGGTGCGGTATAGCCCTTGAGTGTCTCCTCGGTGATCTGTTTCGGGTCGTTGTAGCTGCGGTCCAAAATCTCCAGACCAGAACTAGCAATCGAAGAAACCGCAAGTGGTCCAAGGTGATCAAGCTGCGGGATGTCAAAAATCCAGTTCAACCACTGCGGTGCACCACCGGATCCATAGACGGCCGGTGCAAAAAGCACGAGACCCTTAAGTTTCTCCTGGTGCTCAAGTGCATAGCCAGCAGCTAAAGCTCCGCCGGCTGAATGCCCAACCAAGAACACCTCTTTATCTGAGCCGAACTTGTCCACCAGCGCGTTAATTACTTCAAGCTGACCCTGAGAGGAGTATGGGTTTACGCCAGACCACGTGGCCGGTCGTTCCGTGAAGCCAAAGGCTGCGCGGTCATAGGCAATTACGTGCCCATGGGCAGCCAGCGGAGCAAGCACTGCTTTGTAGGAAAATGCGCTCGCTCCAAAACCGTGAGCCAACAGAATCAACCGATCCGAGTTTGGATCCCCAGCCTCGACGTAGTGAACCTCGTGATCCAGAATCTCTACAAACTTAGATCTGCCCTGCCAAAGCTGGGCCGCAGCCTCTTTGTTTGTAAGGGTGCCTGAGCTTTGAACCGGCACCAAAAAAGGGCCAAGCAGTAATGCACCGGCCAGGGCACCCAAGATCACCTTTGTTCTTAGCTTCATCACCTATCCAAACCAAACTCGGCTGGGTTTCAGTTCCGTGTGCGGGAAATCAGTGCCGAGTTATCTGGTTGTATTGAGACACACAAAGGAGTTCAATTGCAAACCACTCGTTCACTGGTAACCAAGGCACCTGGCGCAAGTTTCGAGAAGGCCCAGATGCCGCTTCGCGAACTTCACCAAGACGCTGTCGCGATCAAGATTCTCTTTTCAGGTATTTGCCACTCTGACATTCACCAGGCGAGAGACGAGTGGTTTGAGGGCATTTTCCCGATGGTCCCCGGCCACGAGATCGTTGGTGAGGTAACTGCGGTTGGTCAAGCCGTGACCAAATTCAAGGTGGGAGACCGTGTTGGTGTTGGCACCTACGTTGACTCTTGCCGCGAGTGTGAATACTGCCTCAAGGGCATGGAGAACTATTGCCTGAAGGGCAATGTTCAGACCTATAACGGTCGTCACTATGACGGTTCACCAACCTATGGCGGCTACGCCCAGGACATCGTCGTTGATCAAAATTACGTACTCTCAGTCCCAGCCTCACTCGACCCGGCAGCCGCAGCGCCGCTTTTGTGTGCGGGCATAACCCTCTACTCACCGCTGAAGCATTGGCAGGTTGGACCTGGTAAGCGAGTTGCAATCTTGGGTCTAGGAGGACTTGGTCACATGGGTGTGAAGTTTGCTGTTGCCATGGGAGCCGAGGTCTATGTCTTGGGTCACTCGGCTTCGAAGAAGGCTGATGCATTGAAGTTTGGTGCCAAGGACTACCTGATCACCACCGACTCATTTGACACCCACAAAAACTTCTTCGATGTAATTGTGAACACCACCTCTGCAGATCTTGATGTTGATGCCCTGCTTGGCATGCTCAAGGTTGGCGGTGCTCTGGTGAACGTGGGACTTCCTGGCAACAAGCAAAGCTATGACCCGTTCTCGATCATTGGTGGGCTCAAGAGCATCGCCGGTGCCAACACCGGCAGCATCTCTGGCACTCAAGAGATGCTGGACTTTTGCGGCGAGCACAACATCGTCTCTGATGTTGAGGTAATCAACGCAGACGAGGTTGATGCCGCCTACCAGCGTGTGGTGGCATCGGATGTGCGCTACCGCTTCGTGATTGACGCCAGCACCATCTAGCTGTGGATAGTTGGCAGCGAGCTTCTGCCAACTTGAATAGCCTATGAGAGTCTCGAGATTAACTTGGTCAAGTTGGTCAAATTCTTTAGCATTGAGCTATGAGGCACAGAGTGAGTATTTACGAGGCAAAGACCAACTTTTCAAAGTTGGTTTCGAAGGTCAGCCAGGGCGATGAGGTGGTAGTGACAAACAGAGGTGTCGAGGTTGCAAGAATCCTCCCTCCAGAAACCAAAGGCGGGGCGAAATTTGGCGTCTACAAAGACATTTGGCCTCAATGGAATCCTGAAGAGCTGGATGAGGAATTTAGTTCTCTGTTCGATGGAGACAAAGCTTGATTCTGCTTGATTCAAACGCCTTCTACTGGTTTGTGACGGGGCAAGATGAATTTGGTAAACGAGCAAGGAGCCTAATCGCTAACTCGCCAAAGGTCTACGTGTCTGCCCTCTCGGTTTTAGAGCTGTCCATCAAGCAACAGTTAGCGAAATTACCGAAACTAGATTTCTCCAGAGCGATAGTCGATTCTGATTTGATGGAACTGCCGCTGCAGGTATCGGATCTTTCAAGCGTCAACGATTTCTCAACTCTGGACCGACATGATCCGATAGATAGAGCCCTTCTCTCGCAAGCCCGGGCGAATCGGCTTGTTCTAATGACCTCGGACCGAAAGCTGCTGGGATTGTCCTTTAATTGGGTTGTAAACGTTAGAGAGTGAGATCGCAATGAAGCAGCACAAACTCGGA
>DLOY01000059.1:4999-5439 GCA_002478545.1 Micrococcales bacterium UBA7472 | reverse complement strand
ACCACTGCCCTCACAGCCAGCGTTATCGGTTATGTCGTTGGGGCGATTCAGCGCACCTTTGCAAGATTGCGCAAGGGCCGCAGCCCAGTGATCGACTCTGGCCACACACTGATCCTGGGTTGGTCCAACCGCATCTTCCCAATCTTGGAGGAGCTTGCTGTTGCAAACCAAAACGTTCGCAAGCCGCTGGTGGTTATTTTCTCCTCGCACGAGCGTGACTTTATGGAAGACGAGATCGAGTCAAGAGTTGAAGACCTTGGCAAGCTCAGAGTCGTTACCAGAACCGGTGATCCAACCAACCCAACCGATCTAAAGCGCACAAACCTAAGCGCTGCCAAGTCTGTGATTGTCTTGGATCCAGACACAACTGGTGATGCAACAGTGGTGTCAACTGTCTTGGCAATCAAGTCGATCAACACCAATCCAAATTTGAAAATCAT
>DLOY01000059.1:0-4887 GCA_002478545.1 Micrococcales bacterium UBA7472 | reverse complement strand
TCTCACGAGGTAATCGCCAGGGTAACCGCTCAGGCCTCGCGCCAACCGGGCCTTGCCGCAGTCATGCTCGACCTGCTTGATTTTGAAGGTGATGAAATCTACTTCACCGATGTGCCAGCCCTGGAGGGTAAGAGCTATGGGGATGCGCTGCTCTCTTTCAACTCGGCATCAATCATCGGTATTCGCAAACCCGATGGCGAGATTGATCTCAACCCACCAGCTAAGACCAAGCTTGCCAAGGGCACTCAGCTGATTGCGATTGCCCAGGACGATGACAAGGTTGTCTACACCGGTGTTCAGCCCGAGCTTGTGGGCAAGGCTAAGAAGAGTGCAAAACCAACTCCAAAACCCGAACACCTCTTGGTCATCGGTTGGTCCGAGATGGGTCGCTCCGTAATTTCAGAGCTCGCGGCCTTTTTGCCAAAGGGATCCAGTGTGCACATTGTGGCTCAGAAGAAGCTTGTCGACCCAGAGCAACTCAAGGACCTGGATTTTGGTTCGAACGTGAAGGTGACTGCAGCCTCTGTTTCGGGCGATATCGCCGACCTGACAGCCGCTGCATCTGCGAAGCACTATGACGAGATCATTGTGCTTGGCTACCGCAACGCAATTAGTGAGGCAGAAGCCGATGCCCAGACCATGCTCACCATGCTTCAGCTCAACCAGCTGTTTGAGGCTGATGGCAATGGAGTTGAGCCGACTCGTCTAGTGGCTGAAATCCTGGATGGTCGTAAGGCCGAGATCGCTCGTGTCGCAGCGGTTGATGATCTGGTTGTCAGCGACAACCTAGCGGCGCTCGCGATTGCTCAGCTGTCTGAGAATCCAAGTCTGGGAGTCGTGCTTGATGATCTGTTCGATGCCGAGGGTGCATCCATCAATGTTGCGCCAATCGAGCTTTACGCGACCTTGGGCAAAGAAATTAGCTATGCCCAGCTAGTTGCCAATGCAGCAGCTATGGGGGAATCAGCGATTGGTTACCGTCATGCCAACCTCACCGCGGGTGACTCGGCAAACGGTGCGAGGCTGAACCCAGCCAAGGACTCCATGTTCACCCCTCGACCTGGAGATGGCCTAGTCGTCGTTGTCGGATGAGCTCAGAGCTAGCTGTCCTTCGTCGAGAGCTTAGGCAGTATGCCAACCCGCGCAGGGTTAAAGAGCTTGAGTGGTTCTACAAAACCGAACCCGGTGGCTACGGCGAAGGCGATAGGTTTCTGGGACCAATGGTCCCGCAGACCAGGTCAGTCGCCGCAAATCACTTCAATCTCGCTAGGGCTGATCTCGACCAGTTGTTCCGCTCTGAGTATCACGAGGAGCGGCTCTGCGGTTTGGTGATTCTCACCAAGCAGTTTGAGAGAGCCAAAAAACTCGAACTTCGAGCTGAACTATTCGACTATTACCTCTCACTCTATGAACTGGGTGCGGTAAACAGCTGGGATCTGGTTGACGTCTCGGCTAATCGTTTTGGAAAGTTCTTGCTAGGTGACCCGCAACGAACAGAAAAGCTGATGGCAAGAACCAAAAGCGAAAATCTCTGGGTTCAACGTTCGGCCATCATCCTCACTTTCCCGATGATTGCCGAGTATGACTTTGAGCCAACTATCGCCACCTGCACGGCTTTGGTGAATCACAAGCACGATCTAATTCACAAGGCGGTCGGTTGGGCAATGCGCGAGGTTGGTAAGCGGGAGCTCACCCCGCTGCGAGAGTTTCTCGAGATTCATGCCGCAACTATGCCGAGAACTGCACTTCGATACGCGATTGAAAAGCTGTCGCCGGCAGAGCGAGCAGACTGGCTTAGTCGGAAAGCTCGATAATCACAGGAACGTGATCGCTTGGGCCCTCACCTTTGCGTTCATCTCGCTCAATGCTCGCTCCAACCACGCGCTCAGTGAGAGCGGGTGAGGTTAGGGCAAAGTCGATTCTCATGCCGTTGTTCTTCGGGAAGCAAAGGTCCTTGTAATCCCAGTAGGTGTATTGGTTTGGCACCAGTTCGCGAACTCGGTCACTAAAGCCGATCTGCTCGAACGCCTCGAAGGCCTGGCGCTCCGGCTCTGAAATGTGAGTCTCGAACATGTTTACGTCGTAAACGTCGGAGTCGAATGGTGCGATGTTGAAATCGCCCATCAGACACAGTTCAACATCGGGGTTCATCTCTAGCTGCTCAGCTGAGAGTGAGGCCAATCGGTCTAGGAATTCAAGCTTGTATTCCATGTGCGGATCTTCAAGACCTCTTCCGTGTGGCACGTAGAGTGACCAGATTCTTACGCCAGCGAAGGTTGCCCCCAGAGCTCTTGCCTCGACCACATCTTTGAAACTCGGCTGCGCATAAAACTCAAACTCGATATCCTCAGGATCAAGAGCCGCTTTGTAAGCGAAAGCAACACCGTTCCACTGGTTCAAGCCGTGGGCAATCACTTTGTAGCCAATGGCTTCGCACTCAGCTACCGGAAATTGCTCAGGCTTGCATTTGATTTCCTGCATGCCCAATACATCCACCTGGGTACGGTTGAGAAAGTCGATGACTCTGGGTGATCTGGCCCTAATTGAGTTGACATTCCAGGTGGCAAGTTTCATCCCTAAACTCTAACCATGACTTTCACCGCCCCTGAGAAACCACGTCTAGTCGAACTGATCAAAGAACTGGCTGTAGTTCACGGCAGGGTGACCCTGTCCTCGGGATTAGAGGCTGACTACTACGTGGATCTGCGCAGGGCTACCCTGCACCACGAGGCAGCACCGCTTATTGGGAAGGTAATGCTGAAGCTTCTGGCTGATAACGGAGTCAAAGCCATCGATGCGGTTGGTGGTTTGACCATGGGTGCAGATCCGGTTGCCACCGCGCTTTTGCACCAGGCCGCCGGCCAGGGCATCGCGCTCGATGCATTCGTTGTTCGCAAGCAAGCCAAGGCTCACGGCATGGGCCGCCAGGTTGAAGGACCTTCGGTTGAGGGTAAACGTGTGGTTGTGCTGGAGGACACCTCAACCACCGGCGGATCGCCGCTAACGGCTGCTGAAGCACTTAGGGCGGCTGGGGCGATTGTGGTTGCAGTTGCAACGGTTGTTGATAGGAACACCGGAGCCAAAGAGGCGATTGAGGCTGCGGGTTATCCTTATTTGACGGCCATCACCCTCGAGGATCTTGGCCTTAGCTAAAGAGGTTTTCGTGAAGCGCAGACTCGCGCCATTTGTTTTTTCTCAGTTCGCCAATGTTGCGAGTGTGATCTCGGGCTCAATGGTCTTTATTGCAGTCCCATGGATTGCTCTCGAGATCACAGGCAATGCCGCGAGCGCAGGCTTGGTAGTGGCCGCCACCGCAATTCCAGGACTTTTGATGGCGCCAGTGATTGGTTCGATCATTGACCGGTTTGGCCGAAGAAACATCGCCGTATTGGCTGAGCTACTCACAGTATTCGTCTCACTTCTAATTCCCTTGGTGAGCTGGCTTTGGCAGCTGACCCTGCCTGCCCTGATTGCTATTGGCATTCTTCGCGCGCTGACTGCTCCCGGTGGCAGCACGGCTAGGAAGTCCCTGGTTCCTGATGTCGCTGGTCCCGCCAACATGACATTGGACCGCGCCAACTCGATTCACGAGGGCCTTTTTGCCGCAGGCTTTGCCGTCGGTCCTGCGCTGTCAACTTTTTGTATCGCCTGGATCGGCATCTCCAACACCTTCTTGGTGGTTGCCGCCTTCGGTCTTATCTCAGCAATCTCCGCTTTCATGATTCGAGTCACCGAGCAGCACGAGGAAAAAGATGCAAGCGACTCGGGAAGCTTCTTCAAATTTGCCATCCAGGGCTTTGTGATCCTGTTTTCCAACAAACCGGTTCTGATGATGATGGTCACCATCATGACCTTGGCAGTCATCTATTTGCCAACTGAAATGGTGATTCTCCCCGCCTATTACAACGCCCTAAACGACCCAGAGGGGCTCGGGATTGCGGTTTCCGCGGCCGCAGCAGCATCGGTCGTTGGTTCACTTGGGTTTGAGCAAATCCACAAGCGCATCAGCTACGCCAACATCTTGAGAATTGCCATCATCGGAATTGGGCTTTCGATGCTTCCGATGAGCCAGCTTCCAGAGCAGTGGGTGCTGGTCACCTTCTTCTTCCTGCTGGGCCTTGCTTGGGGCCCACTGCTGCCGCTTTTGAATACTGTGATTCAGACCAGGATCCCTGCAAATAAGCGCGGTCGCGTGTTTGCGCTCGAGATGACGATTTGGAATGCCGGGCCATTGATCTCAATGGTTGCCGTCGGCAATGCTGTCGACGCCTTCGGCGTCAAGGGTGTTTACACGGTCTTGGCAGTCGGTGTTTGTATTGCTGCGGTTTTCGTCTCAACCAGCAAGCACCTCAAAGAGCTCAACGTTTAGCACACCGGGGGCACAGAGCCTGGCTAGACCAGATCAGCTACCGAAGCCAGAATCTCAGTTGGTCTGAATGGGTAACGGGCAATCTCGGCATCATCTGAGATCCCCGTCCTAACCAAAATGGTGTGAAGTCCGGCCTCGATACCTGCCACCACATCGGTGTCCATGCGGTCACCGATCATGGCGGTGTCTTTGGAGTGAACGTCGATCTTGCGCATTGCGCTTCGGAACATCATCGGGTTTGGTTTTCCAACGATGTATGGGGACTTGCCGGTAGCGGCAGTGATAAGGGCTGCGACCGACCCGGTTGCTGGAATCGGACCTTCGTTAGACGGCCCGGTTACATCCGGGTTGGTTGCGATAAACCTCGCACCCTTGTTGATTAGTCGAACAGCCTTGGTTAGCGCGTCAAAGCTCAGGTTTCTGGTCTCACCCAACACGACGTAATCCGGGTTTACCTCGGTCATGACGTAACCGATTTCATGCATTGCGGTGGTGAGACCGGCTTCACCAATCACGAA
>DLOY01000013.1:4306-7072 GCA_002478545.1 Micrococcales bacterium UBA7472 | reverse complement strand
ACGCCGTCTTGACCCCAGAACGGGTGCGGCTTGGTGCGGTCCTTTGGCTTATTGGTCTCCTCTTCACCGCTCATGGTGGTGGAGGCCTCTTCAACGTCAGGAAGACCCTTTTCCTTTACCAGACCGTGTGCGACGTCGATTCGGAAACCTCCGGCACCGCGATCTAGCCAGAAGCGCAGGATGTCTTTGAACTCCTCGCGGACCTCTTCGTTGTCCCAGTTGAAGTCAGGCTGAGACGAGTCAAAGATGTGCAGGTACCACTGACCAGGGGTGCCGTCTGGCTCCGTGATCCTGGTCCAGGCAGCACCACCGAACACTGATGGCCAGTTGTTTGGAGGTAGCTCGCCATTGCGACCCTTGCCGTCTCTAAACATGTAACGCTCGCGGGCAGGAGAACCCTTGGGGGACTTCAATGCCTCTTGGAACCAAGGGTGCTGATCCGAGGAGTGATTAGGAACTAGGTCAACGATGATTCGAATGCCGAGCTTCTTGCCTTCGGCTACAAGGTCATCGAAGTCCTTGAGGGTTCCAAAGCGTGGATCGATGTCACGGTAGTCAGAAACGTCGTAACCCGCGTCCTTCTGAGGGGAGCGGAAGAAAGGCGAACACCAAACGGCATCAATACCCAATTTGGCCAGCTCGGGTAGGCGCTCACGGATGCCCTGCAGGTCACCCATGCCATCGCCATCACCGTCTGCAAAGGAGCGTGGGTAGATCTGATATATGACGGCTGAGCGCCACCATTCCGATCCGGATTTTTCCATCAAGTGTTCAGACATGAGGGAAAGCTTATGGCCCCAGATGGAATCAAGTTCAAGGTCGAACTTGGTCGGTAAATGGCCTGTAAATGCCCTCTTAATAGCCAAAATAAAGGCTGTAAGCGTTTCCAGAAAACATCATTTTTTGCCTCTAGTTCAGCTCTTGTTACCGAGTCGTTATCTTTGTAAGCGTTTACAGATTTGTGTCCAGAAACTCCTAGGTGTCTACTTATGGTGTTTGCCAATGACGGCAAGCGCATTTTCAATTGAAAGGCAACTGATGAAATTCAGCTCCCGTGGCTTCAAGGCCGCAGCTGCAGTGATTGCAACTGCAGGTCTGCTAGGTGCTGGACTACTCCCAGCTCAGGCTGCTCCAAAGACCATCACGGTCTGGGCAGATGAGACCCGTGGTCCTCAGCTCAAGTCCCTGATCGATGGCAACACCACCATCGCTCCTGGATATGTAATCAAGGTCAAGTTCTTCTCCTCCCTAACTGCTCTGCAGAGCGCATGGGACAAGGCAACCGCCGCTGGTGGACCTGACGTTCTGACTGGCCCTGCTTCCTTTACTTCAGCAGCCAAGAGCGGTCGTCTACTACCACTGCTTTACTCAAAGGCAGCTCAGCAGCAGATGCCTGCAGCTTCGAAGCAGGCTCTGTCCTACAAGGGACGCACCTACGGTGTAGCTCTCGATGTTGACACCACCGCCATGTACTGGAACACCGCCTACGGCACCGCTCCTAAGACCATCGACGAGATGTTCAAGACCTACCAGACCCAGAAGGCTGCTGGCAAGGTCACCGGCGGTATCTGTGCAATTGACGGTACCTGGGGTGCTCAGCCGATCCTCACTGCACTTGGCGGTGGCGCATTCGGCTTCACCAACAACGCTCCAGATGCAAACAAGGTTCTGATTAACTCCGCTGCCTTCAAGGCAAACGTGAAGAAGTACCTAGTTGGCTCTGACGGCAAGAGCACTGGCTTCCTGAAGTGGGACGGCTGTGCAGACGAGTTCAAGAGCGGCAAGATGCTTGCAGCCAACACCGGTGCATGGAACCTAGACTCCATCACCAGCGCTGGCATCAAGTTCACCCTGCAGCCAGTTCCTGGTCTAACCGCTTCCAGCAAGGGCTCACAGTGGGTCAACTACTCAGGCGCTTGGGTTACCTCATTCGCCAGAACTCACGGTGTTGAGCTTGGTGCTAAGAAGCTAGTTCTTGACTGGATGGCTTCTCAGGATGGACAGATTGCTATGTACGCAGCATCTGACCGCCCACCAGCCAACGTTCGCGCTGCAGCTGCAGTAAAGGCAGCTAACACCAAGGCATTTGCCAAGGCAGCTGCTACCGGTACCCCACAGTTCAGCGCATGGTTGGACGACAAGACCGGTGGCTCAAACTGGTATGACACCCTAGGTTCAACTCTGACCAACATCTTGGTCAAGGGCGAGCCAGTGGACTCGACTTTGGATGCCGCAGCGGCAATTCTGAAGAAGAACTTCGCTAACGCAGCTAAGTCAAACTAGTAAGTAATCAGTGATGGGGGTCGGCCCAAATGGTGCCGACCCCCATTTCTCTGGAAGTTGGAACATGTCTCTCGGATTAGCCCCAAGCACTCGAGTCAGAGTGCTGCCGATCATTCTCAAGATCATTGGTCTCAGCCTGCTGGCCAGCATCGCCGGCTACATGATGTACGTAGCCTTTTTGGCAGGTGAGGTGCTGATCGGCACCGTGCTTGGGATAGTTCTGATTGCAGCTTTCGTGGTCTACAGCTCGAAGAAGCTAGTCCCACTCAAGTTTTTGTTGCCAGGCATCATCCTCCTGGCGATTTTCGTAGTTACCCCCATTCTTTACACCGTTCTCATGTCCGGTTTCGTTTACAAAACTGGAAACGAAATCACGCGCGAGGAAGCCCTAGTACAGATTTATGAAACCGGCTATGTGCCAGATGAAAACTTCACTGCTTACTACATGACCCTTGGAAAATACCAAGGTGAAATTGCAGCACT
>DLOY01000013.1:3201-4193 GCA_002478545.1 Micrococcales bacterium UBA7472 | reverse complement strand
GCTGTTGGTTACGAAGGTTTCGAGCAGATCGGATTCGACGAGGCCGCTAACAATGAGGCGGGAATCATTGACCTCAGGTTCGGTTTCGAAGACGGAAGTTTCATCCGTCCCGAATCCTTGGATGCGGCGAGCCTGACGGTGCAGGCCTTCAAGTTTGATTCAACCACCGGAGAGCTTTACGACTCTGTGAACGACATCACCTATGTCGATAACGGAAACGGAAACTTCGTCAACAAAGCAGATCCTGAGGCAAAGCTCTACCCAGGTTGGCGAGCCTTCAACCCACTTGAAAACTATGTGGACCTGCTAACTGACCCTGTTATCCGCGGGCCCTTTGTGAATGTATTTATCTGGACCTTCACATTCGCACTCGTAACGGTGGTAACAATGTTTGCCGCTGGCCTGACCTTGGCGATCGCACTGGACAAGAAAATCCGCGGCCGAAACTTCTACAAGTCAATCCTGATTTTGCCCTATGCAATTCCTAGCTTCATGTCTATCTTGATCTGGAATGGGATGTTCAACCGCGACTTTGGAGCGGTGAACCAGCTAATTGGAGTAACGATTGACTGGTACAACGATCCATGGCTAGCCAAGGCTGTAATTCTGATTGTGAACCTTTGGCTCGGTTTCCCTTACTTCTATCTGATTTCCGCGGGTGCCCTCCAGGCACTGCCAGGAGAGCTGGAAGAGGCTGCCGCAATTGATGGAGCAAGGCCAAGTCAAATCATGGCTCGAATCAAGCTCCCACTGCTACTTCAGATTCTTTCGCCACTTCTGATTGCATCATTCGCCTTCAACTTCAACAACTTCAACATCGTTTACCTACTAACCAATGGAGGTCCGGTAGATGTGTTGAACGGTGAGACGGCGGGTGCAACAGACATCCTGATTACCTATGCCTACAAGACCGCCTTTGGGTCTGCGGAGCAGAACCTTGGTCTTGCTTCAGCGATCAGCGTCATTATGTTCGTGATTGTGGGAGCGCTCTC
>DLOY01000013.1:2260-3100 GCA_002478545.1 Micrococcales bacterium UBA7472 | reverse complement strand
TATCTGCAGCGTGGAAGCATGCCTATGCCTGGGCGCTGATTCTGTTTTCGATTTTCCCGATTTACGTTGTCATCGTCAGCTCATTTGACCCAACCGGTGGCCTGGCATCTTCATCACTGCTGCCGCAACGTTTCAGTTGGGAGAACTATGAGATTCTCTTTACCTCGCCAACCATTCCATTCCTCACTTGGATCTGGAACTCCAGCTACATTGCAATTTTGAACGCGGTTCTCTCCATTGTGATCGGAGCATTTTCGGCGTTTGCTTTCTCCCGACTTCGCTTCAAGGGTAGGAAGGCTGGGCTTCAAGCGCTGCTGTTGATTCAGGTGTTCCCAGCGTTCTTGGCGCTAGCCGCCATCTACGTCATGATGGAACGCATCTACACCATATTTCCAGGAATAGGCCTCGGGAGCCATGGCGGCCTTCTGCTTATTTACCTAGGTGGATCGATGGGTGTAAACGCTTGGCTCCTCAAGGGGTTCATCGACTCTATTCCGATGGAGTTGGATGAGGCAGCCAAGATTGATGGCGCTACTCCATTCCAGATCTTCTGGCAGATTTTCGTGCCGCTTTCCGCCCCCGTCCTCGCTGTGACTGCCTTGCTTTCATTTATAGGCACCTTCAACGAATTCATCCTTGCAAGTTTGTTCCTGCAGGATGTGAACCTTCGAACTGTGGCGGTCGGATTGCAGTCCTTTGTTGGTGCGCAGTTCGGAGCTAACTGGGGCCCGTTTGCGGCTGGCTCGATTTTGGCTTCTGTTCCGCTAGTGCTGCTGTTCCTTACCGCACAGCGTTACATCGTCGGTGGTTTGGTCTCAGGCTCGGTCAAGGGCTAACCCT
>DLOY01000013.1:1866-2198 GCA_002478545.1 Micrococcales bacterium UBA7472 | reverse complement strand
CGCTTTCGTCTGACACGATATCGCTGTGCGAAAAAGTCCTGCCCAAAAGCTAGCGCTGCTCTCAGTTTCAATTCTGACGTTGGTTGGCTGCTCGCAACCTGAGGCCCCGACTCAGTCTCAGACGGCAGCTTCATCCGATGGAGCAGCGCTCACTATCTGGGTTGATGCAGAGCTCAAAGAGGTTGCCAACACTCTTGCCGAGCAGTACTCCCAGGACACCGGCGGCACACTGAACGTCATAGAGAAGGACTTCTATCAAGTTGAGGCTGAACTCGCATCTGGTTCACCTGATCTTTTCATCGGCTCCACGGAGTGGGTGGACCGGTTAGCTC
>DLOY01000013.1:0-1720 GCA_002478545.1 Micrococcales bacterium UBA7472 | reverse complement strand
ATCCCATATGCCATTGAATCGCTTGCCTTGGTTTGCAACGGTGATGAATTGAAGTCGCAGCCGGGCTCGCTGACTGAGCTCACCGATGCCGGTTACAACGTGATTGTCACACCTGGTGGCGACCCCTACACAATGTTCCCGATTCAGTCCTCTTTCGAGGTCTATCCACTTGAGCTTGATGAGACTGGCGATTGGGTAGAGACCTCAGGCCTCGGATCCCCTCGCTCAAAGGAGTTCGCTACTTGGCTTGGAGATAACAAGAGCTTGTTCACAAGCCTTGACTACTCCGCAGGAATTGCGGCTTTTGTCGAGGGTCAGGAGACTTGTCTTTTGACCGGCCCATGGGCGATATCTGAAATCTTGAACCGCGCTAATTTCAAAGTTAGCGTTTACGACTTCCCGTCGGTTGGCGGATCGCAGCCACTGTCATTCGCAACCTCACGGGCAATCTTTGTTTCAGCACAGAGTCAGAATCAAGAGCAAGCCAAGAGAGTTGCTGAGTATTTTGCGAACTCCGCAACTCAGCTTTTGATTTATAAACAAACTGGTCGGGTTCCAGCTCAAGCTGAGGTTATTTCGGAGATCGAAGATCCGGTGATCGCGGGATTTGCAAAAGCTGCGGCATGGAGCGTGGTGTTGCCATCTTCTGAGCTGATGCAGAACACCTGGGCTCCTTGGAGCAAGACACTGAATACCATTCTGACCTCGGATGAGGATCCTCAAATTACCTGGGACCTTATGGTTCAAGACCTAGCGAAAGTGAGTGGCTAATGGCTTTGAATTTGGCACTTAGGCCTCACCATGATGGTTCCTCGCTCTACGTTCAGAACCAGAAGCCACAAGTCGGCGACAAGGTGAAGCTCAAGATTCGCATTCACCAATCAATTGGCAAGGTAAAACTGGTTGCCGCCAGACAGAGTGACTCAGGCGAAGCATTCATGACCGCGCCTTTCAAAAAGCTCTATACCCGTCACGGTTGGGACTGGTATGAGGGTGTTATCACTATGTATAACCCCGAGGTGCACTATCGCTTCTTGATTGAGCTAGAAAGTGGCTTCAGCTATTGGCTCAATGCGACTGACTTGCATGAGATTGATCAGCCTGATCGCGATGATTTCAAAATCAACAGCTACCTCGCGGTGCCAAAGTGGGCAACCGGATCGGTTTTGTATCAGGTGTTTCCAGACCGCTTTGCGAAAAGCGCCGAGGCAGGAAAGCGAAAGCTGCCCTCATGGGCAATCCCCAAAGATTGGGGTGACGATGTCATTGGCGCGGGAGCCGGGGTTTCCGAGCAATTCTTTGGCGGCGACCTAAAGGGGATCGAGGAGCACCTGGGGCACCTCAAGAAGCTTGGTGCCACGATTTTGTATCTGACACCGTTCTTTCCTGCCGGATCAAATCACCGCTACGACGCCTCTAGTTTTGATGAGGTTGACCCTCTCCTGGGGGGTAACAAGGCTTTGGTCTCGCTCGTGAAAAAGGCTCATGAGATGGGCCTAAAGGTAATGGGCGATCTAACCGCCAACCACTCGGGCGATAAACATGAATGGTTCTTAGCGGCCTATCGAAACCCGAAGGCGCTCGAGAGTGAGTTCTACTATTTCCAGGATCGAAACACTAAGTACGACTCGTGGTGGGGAGTGCCATCGCTTCCTAAGTTCAACTGGAACTCCGAGGAGCTTCGTAGAAGGTTTGTGCAGGGCAAGCAGTCGGTCGTGGC
>DLOY01000012.1:1190-9689 GCA_002478545.1 Micrococcales bacterium UBA7472 | reverse complement strand
GCGCCTAGCAGGACTCTCATCAATTCAAGGTCACGGGCAGCTTGCTGAGTGTTGAAAAAGCCGACATCAAAACCAGTCTCTTGGCAATTCAGCGCAAAGTCCGAAAGCACCTTCTTGGAGTATTCAATGTCAGCATCGCTACCAAACTCATAGGGCGATTGGCCATAGTAAACCTCATCCTTTAGCTCCACAGAGCTACAATTCACCGCGGTGGACTCCCCAACTCCACGCGGGTCAAAGGCGATCAGTTGAAAATCCTTGCGAAGTTCGGCTGAGCCAATTGAGTCGTAACCTTCGCGCATCCACTTCACTGCTGACACACCAGGTCCACCGGGATTCACAAAGATTGCTGGCTTGTCCTTGGAGTTTGAGTCACGCATCAGCGCCAAGGTAATGAAGTCTTTTTCGGGATTCAGCCAATCAAGTGGTGCGGCAATCTCTGCACACTCAAAGCTTCCCTCACACGGAGTCCAAGAAATCTCTTGGCTCATGACTTCCTCAATGGAGTCGATTCCGGCCAAACCGGCATCGGCTGTAGGTGAGCAACCGGTCAGCAAAAACAGGGAAACAAGGGCTAAACCTCTAATTCGCACCGGTCCTCCTAAAAATCAATTTCACGCAAAGTGCTTCCAGCACCAGCAAGTCTCTAACGTTACTTGCCAGCCGCTCACGAGCACTCGAAATACCATCCAATACTGCAATGGTCATTTCCGCAGTCCCCGATTCTGCGCGCGCAACTAGCTCCGTTTGATGCTCGGGGTTATATAGCTCAGTCCCAGCGCCTAATTGAATCGAAAGCACGTCTCGATAGATGGATTCCATATCGGTCAAGATTCGATCCAAACCATCTCGAAGCAGTCTTGTCTGACGACGCTTCTGATTCTCTTCTAGCTCTCTAAACGATGACCGAACCGATGGTGGAAGTTTGTCGCCCTCGCTGAAGCCGAATGCAGCTAGCAGTGCGGCCTTTTCCTGCTCATCACGCTCGAGAGCAACCTGTTCTGCGTCCTTCTTGGCAATTTGCAAAAAGCGCTCCGCGGCCATCATCGCGGAGGAGAGATTATTGATTCCAAGTGCCACGGCGATGGTGTCGCTTCTTCGATTTCTGGCCTCTGAGCTGGTTGCAAGTCGCTTGGCCATACCTACGTGGTTTTGGGCCTGTCGGGCAGCAACCTTGGCAACCTCCAAATCAATTCCGTCTCGCTGGTGCAGCAATTGCGCCACCTCTGAGGTGGATGGCAATCGAAGATTTATGTTCCTGGTACGGGAGCGAATTGTTGGCAGCAGATCAGAAACCGAAGGGGCACAGAGGATCCAGATCGTTCCCTCACTTGGCTCTTCGAGCTCTTTGAGCAATACGTTCGAAGTTCGCTCCGTCATTCGATCAGCATCCTCCAATATCAGAATTCGATATTTGGACATGCTGGTGGAGAGCGACGCCTTCGCAACCAGCTCTCGAACCTCATCGATGCTGATCTGGACTCGATCGGTGGAGAAAAATGTCACATCTGGGTGCGCGGTCGCCATCACTAGGCGACAGCTTTGACAATCCCCGCAGCCATGATTTGCGCATTCCAAGGCGGCCGCGAAACTGAGCGCCAAATTAGATCTGCCCGATCCGTGCGGGCCGGTAAAGAGCCAAGCGTGGTGAACACCACTGTCTCGATTTTCAACTACGCGAACAAGCTGCTCGATGGCCTCCGGCTGTCCGAGCAGTTCATCCCAGACTTTGCCGCTCAAGAAATTCCTAGCTCGGCTAGTCGACCTCGAATCGACGCCTGAATTTGATCCACGGATTGATTGGCATCAACCACCAAAAAGCGCTTCTCTTTCGCAAGCTCCAGATACATCAGGCGTGCCCGCTCAAAGAACTCAACTTTTTCGCGTTCCAAGCGATCGGGCTCGGTGCCGGTTTTGGAGCGGCGCTGCATGGCGTCTTCGGCTGGCAAATCCAGCAGGATGGTCAGATCGGGAACCAGATTGTCCACAGCCCAAAGTGAAATGTCGCGAACCTGATTCACATCAAGATCCCGCGCTGCACCTTGGTATGCAACCGATGAATCAAAGTAGCGATCAGTGAGCACAATTTCGCCTCGCTCTAAAGCCGGTCTAATTTTGGTGGCGACGTGGTGGGCGCGATCCGCGGCATAAAGCAAAGCTTCAGCGCGCGGAGCTACATCGCCCTTACGGTGAAGCAACAGGTGACGAATTTCTTGACCCAGCTCGGTGCCCCCAGGCTCTAAGGTCCTGAGCACCTTGTGACCTCGCGAGATCAAGAATTCCTGCAGGCTCTCCAGCTGGGTGGACTTACCCACACCATCAATGCCCTCAAATGAAATAAACATCAGCGCTTTTTGCGGGTGGTTTTCTTTTGCGTTTTTGGTGTTTCACCCGGCTCCACCCCAAGCTTCTCACGGCGAATCGCTAGCAACTCAAAGGCTCGGTCGCTGGATAGTTCATCGAGGGGCTCGTCCTTGGGAACAGTGGCATTGATGATCCCGTCCGTGACGTAGTTACCAAACTGACCAGTCTTAGCAACCACTGCCTTACCCGATGCTGGATCCTCTCCAAATTCGCGAAGCGGCGTGGAAGCTGTTCGGCGAGCGCCGTACTTTGGCTGCTTGTAGATTTCGATAGCTTGATCGAGCGTGATGCTGAAGATTTCGCTCTCGCTAGTCAATGACCGCGAATCAACACCACGCTTTAGATATGGTCCGTACTTACCATTTTGAGCTGTGATGACCTGACCGGTCTCAGGGTCAACACCAACCTCGCGAGGCAGCGAGAGTAGCTTTAGAGCCTCCTCCAAAGTAAGTGTGGCTACCGACATGTCCTTGAAAAGCGAGGCAGTTTTGGGCTTTGGATTGCCCTCATCAACCAAGGTTACAAATGGTCCGTAGCGACCATCCTTGACGGCAATCTCCAGACCTGACTCTGGGTCGACGCCAAGGATTCGATCTGACGCCGGTGGCGCGGCAATTAGCTCAGCCGCCTTTTCCGGCGTTAGCGCATCAGGAGCCAGACCCTCCGGGATGTTTACAATCCTGCGCTCACCGGCTTCTTCAAGCTCAATGTAAGGGCCGTACTTTCCGGTTCTGAGTAGCACCCCAGGAGAAATCTCAAAGCTGTTAATGGCGCGCGGGTCAGACTCCCCCAGCGATTCAACCGTCTGCTTGAGGCCGTGATCTCCGAAATAGAAGTCTTTGAGCCAGCCGGTCCTATCCAGCTCACCAAGTGCGATGCGGTCTAGATCCTCTTCCATCTTGGCGGTGAATTCGTAGTTCACCAGATCACCAAAGTTATCCTCCAGGAACCTAGTTACGGTGAACGCGATCCACTCTGGAACCAGGGCACTACCTTGTTTCACGGCATAGCCCTTGGACAGAATCGTGGAGATGATTGCGGCATAGGTTGATGGTCGACCAATTCCCTGCTCTTCAAGAGCCTTCACTAAAGAGGCCTCGGTGTATCGGGCAGGCGGTTGGGTGGAGTGCAGTTTTGACTCACTGCCCTCAACAAGCAAGACATCCTTCTCTGCAAGGTTTGGAAGTTTGGCTTCGTCCTCAGACTCGTCTTCACGAGTTTCGTCATACACCGCCAAGAAACCCTTGTAGGTGACAACGGTTCCGCTGGCATTGAATACCAGCTCGTCCGACCCCAGCTTGGTGCCAAGTCGAACTGAGGTGGTCGAAAGCTTTGCATCAGACATCTGAGATGCCACGGTTCTTCGCCAGATCAGTTCATACAGCGCGAGCGATTTTCCGGAGAGAACTGAGCGAAGTTCGTCTGGGTGCCTAAAACTTTCACCCGATGGACGAATTGCCTCGTGAGCCTCCTGGGCGTTCTTGGACTTCGCTCCGTATGGACGTGGAGCATCTGGAACCAAATCAGCGCCGAAGAGCTTGGTGGCCGCCGCTCTGGCGGCTTGGGTGGCCTGCACCGAGAGCGATGGGGAGTCGGTTCGCATATAGGTGATGTGGCCGTCTTGATAAAGCTGCTGAGCAGTGTCCATTGCCTGCTTAGCGCTCATGCCCAGCTTGCGGGACGCCTCCTGCTGCAGAGTTGAAGTAGTAAAAGGTGCGTATGGCTTGCGGGTCGAAGGCTTTGCCTCAACCGAGAGCACTGTGAGATTTGCGCCCTCAAGACCCTGAGAAATTTGGTTCGCAATCTCAGGGCTCAGCACAACCGCATCCTGCGTGAGCTTTCCATTTGCATCAAAGCTCTTGCCTGTTGCAACGCGCTTTGAGTTTTGCTCGAGGAGCTTGGCCTCGAATTTAGTGCCGTCCTTGCTCAGCTGAACAGTTACAGATCCGTAGCTTGCGGCCACGAACGCCATGCGCTCACGCTCACGCTCAACAAGCATTCTCATTGCTGGGGATTGCACTCGACCAGCGGAAAGACCGCGATTGATCTTTCTCCACAGCACGGGGGAAATTTCGTATCCAACCAAGCGATCGACCACGCGACGAGTCTCTTGGGCTTGAACGAGATCTTCGTTTAGCGCCCGAGTGTTTTGTGCAGCCTGAGCGATTGCCTCTTTGGTGATCTCGTTGAAGACCATTCGCTTTACTGGAATCTTTGGCTTCAGGACTTCAAGTAGGTGCCAGGCGATGGCTTCACCCTCGCGGTCTTCATCGGTAGCGAGGTAGAGCTCCTCGGCCGATTTCATGGCTGACTTCAACTCCGAGACAGTCTTGGACTTGCCCGGTGAGATTACGTAGTAGGGAGAGAAATCGTTTTCGACATCAATCGAAAACTTTGCGAGCGAACCCTTTTTCTTCTCCGCTGGAAGCTCTTTAGGTTCGGCAAGATCACGAATGTGGCCGACGGACGCTAGAACCTCGAAGTCTGAGCCGAGGTACTTGGCGATTGTTTTCGCTTTGGCAGGCGACTCAACAATCACTAGCTTTTTTGCCACAAATTTCTCCTTATATATCAGCGTGGAGCGCCAGCCACCGCATAGCTTTCCAGCTGAAAAAACGACACCATGCTATGGCCTCGAATCTCCACGCCGTCTCCGACAATACGACATTCGAGCAAATCGAAGCCAACACTTTCGAGAATTTGCTCTGCATTGGAACACACCACACCGGAGATCAAACCCCGATGAGTATCCGCGGCAGATAGAGCTGCAAGATCGGTGGTCACTTGCAATTTCCTATCTTGAATGAGGCCTAAAACGCCAGCTGCACCAACCAGAGCTAATGAAGTTAGCCCGACCAGCACAAGCGCCAAAGTCGCCGTTACAGCACCTTTTTCTACCCGAGCGAAATGCCGCATTGCTCAGTCCTCAAGGTCACCAATCCCGGCTTGGCAAGCGCTAAACAACTAAGTCTCCCTTTTGCGAATAACTCCAGGGATAGATCGCTCGCAACCTCCAACTCTTTGCCGATCAGGTGATTTCGCAACAGATACCCGGCATCTTGTTCTAGTCGCAGTTGAGCGGTGGCTAGGGATAGTAACCAGGCGATCAAACCGATGCCCATCAGCACGGTGGGCATCAGCACGATCAGCTCAGCAGTTACAGCACCTCGGTCAGATTTCAAGACCAAGCGCCCGACCCACCAACTTGAACAGCATCGAACGAACCTCTTCGCTTCTGAGGACCAAGAGCATCAATCCGGCAAAGGCAACACCTGCCAAAGTTGCTATTGCGTACTCAGCGGTAATCGCGCCGTCATCTTTATATATGTCTAGTTTCATGTGTCTTCCTTGATTAGTGCCCCAAGCAAAATTGGTGCCACTGTAAGTAGCAAGAAGGCGGGGAGGGTGGTAAGCCCTAAAGGCAGCATCAACCGAACCGAAAGCTGCTTGGCAGCAACCAGGCTGCGATTGCGCCAAGCTGCCAAATCACTTTCGATCTGTGACTGCAGCAAATGCTTGAGATTTGCGCCACTTTGCAAAGCAAATTGAATTAGTTCACTTTGCTTTGGGATCTCGGACAGCCTGAGCGCCTCACCAAGTTGGATCCCAGTCTGGATCAAAATCGCCAGCTTCAAAATTGGTTGCTGGGGAGGTGCTGAGGTTTCGGCCGCAGCCTTGATCATGCGCTCAGAAACGCGATGTCCTAGATAGCTCAGTCCAGCGGCAGACCCTAAAAGCACGAATCCAAGCGGCGATAGCAAGGCGCTAACAACTTCGAGCCCAGTCAGCTCTGCAAGCACCAAGCCGAACCAGGGAAGCCAAAGCATCAACTTCTTCGTTGATAGCGGAACCTGCTGGGCCTGCTCGATTTCATCTCGGGCCTCGCTCTCAATTCTTTGCACCTTTGCGAGCACTCTTGCGGCAGCGATGGCTGGAGAGCCCGCACTTAGTGCCATCCTCAAAGTTTCAAAGTGAGATTGTTCCTTTACGCCCGAAAGCTCAAGGGCTTGCTGCTGGTTCACCCCAGCGGCCAACAGGGCAGCAAATTTCTCAAAGCTCAATGGGTACCGCCTCGAACGGGGCAATCTTGAGCTTGCCTATCTGAGAAATCCGCCTGGTCTCAAGATTTTCAAGCTGCACCAAATAGTCGATACCCATCGCAAGCTGCGCAACTAAGTCTCTTTCTATGTTTGCAAGCTGCCCCAATAACAACAGGCGATTTGGGACTTCGCAAAGTGATCTGGCGTGCAAAGTTGCGAGCGCCGGATGACCGTTATTCACGGACTGCAAAAGCGCTGCAAACTCGGCCCCGCGGACCTCGCCCAGCACTAACCGATCAGGTCGCATTCTCAGTGCCGCACTCAATAGCTCTGATTGAGAGATCAAGCCAACACCCTCTTGGTTATTGGGCCGCTCTATCAAGCTGAATGAGGGTGCCGAGACCTTGATCTCGGGCGTTTCCTCTATGACCGCGCAGCGCTGAGCGCTGTGATGAACCAACGCTCCCAATAGTGTCGTTTTGCCCGATGATGTTGCCCCTGAAATCAAAACTGTCTTTTGAGATTTGACGGCCTGTTCCAGAAAATGTGCTTGCGACTCAGTCAAGAATCGGCTCGCGAGCAAATGCTCCATAGTGACCTGAGTTTTTGGATGACGCCTGATGGTGACCATGGGATGCTCAGAGACTGCACTGCGAAGCTGAGCGCTGAATCGAAAGTTAGAAATCGAGAAATCTGCCATCGGTTTCGAGAGGTCGAGCCTTGAACCGCTCTCTAGGGCAAGTTCAATTAGCAAACTTGAAAGCTCAGCATCCGTTTCAAAGGGGCTGCGCACGCGCTCCAGAGAACCCCCGCGGTCAATGAAGCACTGGCCTGATCCAATCAGCATCAGGTCGGTCACTCCCTTGGTGAAGAGTGCTTCTAGCTGTGCCGGTATCTCCATGAATTCCATGCTTCAGCGAAATAGCGGCGGCTGTGGGGATCCATGAAAGTCTGTGGAAAATAAAAGGGGCGGCAGGTTTGGGGGAAACCTGCCGCCGGGCGGTGCAAACATGGGGGGACGTTGCACCGCGGCTGAACTAGTCAGCAAACAAGATTCTATGCGGAAAAACGAACATTTTGTCCCCCTTTTGGGGATTTTTGGAAATACGGATTCCAAGGACGCGGAACCGAGTGCAAAAAATGCCCTGAATTTCTGGCATTATGAAGGCGTCAACACCTGGAGGACAATGATGTCTGTTGCACCTGAAATAGAGAATTTGCTGCACGAAACAAGGCGTTTCGCACCAAGTTCAGAGTTCGTGGCCGATGCGATTGCAAAGCCTGAACTATATGAAAAAGCCAAAACTGATCGGCTCCAGTTTTGGGCAGAACAAGCCAATGAACTTCACTGGCACAAACCCTTCACCCAAGTCTTGGACTGGTCAAATGCACCATTTGCCAAGTGGTTCCACGATGGTGAAATCAACGTCAGCTACAACTGTCTTGATCGCCACGTTGAGGCCGGTTTTGGTAAGCGCGTGGCGCTTTTCTTTGAAGGCGAGCCTGGCGATAGCAAGGTCTACACCTACTTGGACCTGCTGATTGAGGTCAAGAAGGCCACCAATGTGCTCCTAAAACTAGGTGTTCAACCTGGTGACCGCGTCGCTATCTATATGCCAATGATTCCCGAGGCAATCATCGCCATGCAGGCGGTTGCCCGCGTTGGTGCAGTGCACTCAGTTGTATTTGGAGGCTTCTCAGCCGACTCACTCGCGGCTCGCATTGAGGATGCTGAGGCAAAGTTAGTCATCACAGCTGATGGAGGTTTCCGCAAGGGTAAGGCCTCTCCACTCAAGCCAGCAGTCGACGAGGCGCTCTCGGGTGGCAAGTGCCAGAGTGTTGAGCATGTCTTGGTTGTTAAGCGAACCGGTAATGATGTGGATTGGACTTCGGGCCGCGACATGTGGTGGCACGAGGAGCTTGGTGCAGTCGACACAGAGCACGTTGCGCAGGGATTCAACGCCGAACACCCTCTATTCATCCTCTATACCTCGGGTACCACCGGTAAGCCAAAGGGAATTTTGCACACCACTGGTGGCTATCTAACCCAGGCTAGCTACACCCACAGAAACGTCTTTGACCTGCACCCGGCTCA
>DLOY01000012.1:0-1095 GCA_002478545.1 Micrococcales bacterium UBA7472 | reverse complement strand
CACTCCTATGTCGCTTACGGGCCTTTAGCAAACGGGGCAACCCAGGTAATTTACGAGGGCACCCCGGACTCCCCAGACTGGGGTAGATGGTGGGACATCGTTCAGAAGTACCACGTCTCGATCCTCTACACCGCACCTACTGCGATCAGAAGCTTTATGAAGATTGGTCGCTCTGTAACCACGCACTACGACCTCAGCTCCATCCGAGTGCTGGGCAGCGTAGGTGAACCAATCAACCCTGAGGCTTGGATGTGGTACCGAGACGTAATCGGTGGCAACAAGGCTCCGATTGTGGATACCTGGTGGCAAACCGAGACCGGCGCAATCATGATTTCACCGCTACCGGGCATTACCGCAACCAAGCCAGGAAGCGCGCAGGTCCCGCTACCCGGTATCGAGATGGCTGTTATCGATGATGACGGTAAGCAGGTAGGAGCCGGTCACGGCGGCTACCTCACCATCACCGAGCCTTGGCCTTCGATGCTCCGCGGCATCTGGGGTGACCCAGAGCGCTACAAAGAAACCTACTGGTCTCGATTTGAAGGCAAGTACTTTGCGGGCGATGGCGCAAAGCTCGATGAGGATGGCGACCTTTGGCTGCTTGGCCGAGTGGATGATGTGATGAACGTCTCCGGTCACCGACTTTCAACCGCTGAGATTGAGTCGGCTTTGGTATCTCACCCATTCGTTGCTGAAGCTGCTGTGGTGGGAGCCAAGGATGAGACCACCGGTCAAGCTGTGGTTGCATTTGTCATCTTGCGCCGCAGCCATATGGATGAGATTGGAAGCGATGCTGACACCTCAAAGATTCTGCGCGACCACGTCGCAAAGGAGATTGGTCCAATCGCAAAGCCGAGAACCATCTTTGTTGTGAGTGAACTACCGAAGACTCGCTCTGGCAAGATCATGCGACGTCTGCTTCGCGACGTTGCTGAGGACAGACCGATTGGCGATGTCACCACATTGGCAGATACCTCGGTGATGGACACCATTACAGGCCGCATCAACGCAGGTGCCAACGACTAGGTTCCAAATAAAGCAAAACCGCCGGTCCAAAGACCGGCGGTTTTCTTTTTGCTACTCAAATTCGACGAT
>DLOY01000093.1 GCA_002478545.1 Micrococcales bacterium UBA7472 | reverse complement strand
TGAGGAAAAGATGTCAGAGATCAAGATTGTCGCCACCGTTCGCGAGAACTTCGGTAAGGGTGCAGCTCGTAAGCTTCGCGCCGCAGGCCAGACCCCAGCAGTTATTTACGGTCACGGCAACGCAACCCGCCACATTTCACTTCCAGCCCACGAGGTTCGCCTAGCACTTCGTCACAAGAACGCTCTTCTTGAGCTAAACATCGCTGGAAAGACTGAGTTGGTGCTAGTCAAGAGCGCTTCCAAGGACCCAGTAACCCAGATCATCGAGCACGTTGACTTGGTTGAGGTAGTAAAGGGCGAGAAGGTTCACGTCGAGGTTCCAGTTCACGTAATCGGTGAGGCTATGGGCGGCACCATCGTTGACCTTGAGCACAAGACCGTGAAGCTTGAGGCTGAGGCGACTCACGTACCAGACTTCGTCGAGCTACACATCTCCAAGGAGGCCGCTGCAGGTCACCACTACACCGCAAAGGACATCGTCTTGCCAAAGGGCGTGACGCTTGACCTGCCAGCAGGTGAGCTAGTTGCTTCTGTAGTTGAGACTCAGGCTGGCGCAGCCGCTGAGACCGAGGCCGCTGCTGAGTAATTCGGTTTATTTGATAGCTGGGCTCGGTAACCCCGGGCCCAGCTATCAGCACAACCGGCACAACATCGGCCACATGGTGGTCGACGAACTTGCTTCTCGATTAGGCGCTAAGTTCAAAACTCACAAGTCCCTGGCGTTCATTGCCGAGGGCAAAATCGGTTCAAACAAGGTCGTGCTTCTCAAGAGCCTTGGATTTATGAACCTCTCCGGAAACCCGGTTGCACAGGTTGCAAAGTTCTTCGATGTCCCCACGGAAGCGTTGATCGTGGTGCACGATGAACTCGACATACCTTTTGGTGAAATCAGAGCGAAGTTCTCGGGCGGTCATGCTGGCCACAATGGCCTTCGAGACATCATCAAATATCTAGGCAATGACTTTCATCGAATTCGCTTTGGCATTGGAAGACCTCCGGGATCCATGGAGGTCGCAGATTTCGTATTGCAGAACTTCTCAACCGCGGAGAAGAAAGAACTCGATGTCCTGATAGCAATTGCCGCCGATCAGGTAGAAAAGCTAATTTCAGAGCCTAAAATTCTCGGGTGACCCTCCGCCCCCTGATTGAAGCGGCGGCAAAGTCGCACCCGTTTCAGGGTGCACCCAAAAAAATCGCCAAGTCACTAGAGCTCTACTCGCCACCAAAAACCCAACCACTTGCGGTCGCGGCACTGGCCAAAAACCCCGGTTTTTCGCTTGTTGTAGTGCCTTCCGGTAGGCAGGCAGATGAGGTGGCATCACTGCTGAGCGTGATTCCAGAGGTCGAGGTAATTGAGCTGCCCTCCTGGGAAACACTGCCGCATGAGCGGCTATCACCTGCACCAGAAACTATTGGCCGCAGGCTTAGAGCGCTGAATCGAATGCACGAGCTTTCCAAAGGTGCCGATCACCCGGTGGTGATTTTGGTGTCGATTCGTGCGGCACTGCAGCCGATTATCGGAGGCTTTGAAAAACACCCTCCGTTCTCTCTTGAGAGAGGTGGGGAATACCTGCTTCCAGAGTTGGGTCTCAAGCTCATCGAAATGGCCTATGAGCGAGTCGACATGGTCTCAAAGCGCGGAGAGTTTGCGATTCGAGGCGGAATCGTTGATGTTTTCCCGACAACCTCTGAACATGCACTCCGGCTTGAATTCTTTGGTGACGAGCTAGACGACATCCGCGAGTTCTCGGTTGCCGATCAGCGCTCGATCCCCTCAAACGTAAATCGCATTGAGCTTTATCCCGCTCGCGAACTCCTGATTACACCGGTGGTTGCGCAACGAGCACGAGAGATGGTTTCAGAGTTCCCGAACCTCAAGGAGATGTTGGAGAAGATCTCCAACGGAATTCCTGCAACCGGTATGGAATCCCTTGCTCCAGTGTTGGCCGAGAAAATGGGTCCAATCACCGACTACCTCCCTAACGATTCCAGGGTCTTCTTGGTTGACCCAGAGAAGCTCCGTGCCAGGGCGGAAAACCTGGTTCAGACCAACAGAGAGTTTTTGCATGCTGCCTGGGATGCCGCAATCGAAGGTTCACAAGCACCGATCGATCTTTCCACCGGCGGTTTTATGGAATTCGACGAGTTCCTGGATTTGGTCCGCCAGCCAAAAGTTTCCATAACCTCGCTTCCGACCGAGAACTCGGTCGATCTTGAACTGCATGAAATCCCACGCCACAGCCTCGAAGAGGGGATTGAGTGGCTTGGTGAACAGCAGGCTTCGGGCTCCAAGATCGTGGTCGTGGCTGCCGGTCACGGCACTGCCGAGCGAATTGTCGAGCTACTTCAAAAGGCAGAGATTCCGGTAATCCTCAGTGAATTCTTAGGAGATCCAGACTCGGCTCACGTGACCGTGGTGGTTGGAGATTTGGTTCATGGTTTCGCTACCCAAAACAACGAACTCATCGTGCTTTCCGAAGCCGAGTTTTTTGGCAGTGCATCGGGATACGTTGCAAAATCCGAGCGAAAGCTTGCGCGAAGACGCGGTCAACAGGT
>DLOY01000069.1 GCA_002478545.1 Micrococcales bacterium UBA7472 | reverse complement strand
ACACTGTTGCAAACCGGAGCCGCCCAAGCTGTTGTTGTAGCTGAAGTCACAAACCAGGAAAGAACGCTACTTCTGGGCGCTGAGATAAACAGTGGCGCTACAAACAAATACTTCATCAATGGGAATCAGCAAAAACGAACCAGTGAATTCCTGGGACTTGTAAAGACAGTGATTTTCGCCCCCGAAGACCTGGACTTGATCAGAAGAGACCCATCAGATCGCAGAAGGTTCCTCGATCAATCCACCTCTCAGCTCAGACCCCGGCTCTCCCTTGTTAAATCAGACTACGACCGAGTTTTGAAGCAGAGGAACGCGCTACTCAAAAGTGCAAAGGGGCAGCAACACTTAGACCTATCAACACTTGATATCTGGGATCAGCAGCTTGTAAAGCTAGGAACCCAAATTTCAATGGCGAGGCTTGAGCTACTAGAACTCATTTCACCCCTACTGCAACGGTTCTACACCGCCTTATCGGGTAGTAACGAGGTAATCGAACTACAACTCGAGCTGAACATAGGAAATGAAGACTCGGGAGAACTGCTAGTAACAGCTAACCCGGCTGAATTGGAGCAGATGTTTCACGAGAAACTCAAAGCTGTGAAAAACAAAGAGATTGAGCGAGGTCTCACACTGGTAGGACCACATAGAGATGAGCTGTTGATCACAAAGGCCGGTCTACCCACCCGAACCCATTCCTCACAGGGGGAAGCTTGGTCGCTTGCGCTGGGACTGAAACTAGCAATGGCTGAATTGCTAAGACAGGACAACCTCACTAGAGACCCGGTCTTGATACTCGATGATGTTTTTGCTGTTTTGGACTCAGGTAGAAGAAGGAGACTCTTAGAGTTTGTCTCCGATTACGAGCAGGTGATTATCACCAGCGCCGACAGACAATCCACCCCTGAGATTGCCTGGAGTAAGGAGTTCGAGGTTTCACAAGGGGGTCGCATTGTTGAACTTTGAACCAATCGATCGATACTTCAGGGATTTTCTAGGTAGCTCAAAGCACTTTGTCACTCGCGATCAGAAGCGCAGAGACTCTCGATCCAAGGGGTCACAGCCTTTTGATAAGGGGAGGGATCCTGTTATGGCGGGTAACTCCGTGGAGCAGCTTTTCTCTAATTTCAACTGGAATTTGAACATAACCAAGGCAGAGCTCTTTTCAAATTGGGAAAAGGTGGTGGGAAAATCCAACGCCGATGCTTCAACGCCAGAGGACCTAAGTGATGGCGAACTTACAATTCGCTGTCGCAGCACAGCCTGGGCAACCCAGCTCAGGCTGCTCGAGGCTCAGCTTTTGGAGCGTATCAGTGCCGATTACCCGACCCTTGGGATTCAAAAGCTCAAGATCATCGGACCGAATGTTCCGAGTTGGAAAAAGGGCCCCAGATCTGTCCCCGGAAGGGGTCCTCGCGACACTTACGGATGATCCCGATATCCCGGCATTGTCGGTGCTCGAAGGTAGAATTCAAGGGTTAGTCAACCCGAATATCAGTCGGCCCCCAGGGCTGCATTTCACCGGAACTAACCCAGACCGGAAAGCAACTTAATATGTCAGAACCACAAAAAAATTATGACGCTGGCGCAATCCAGGTCCTTGAAGGACTAGAGGCTGTTAGAAAACGCCCTGGAATGTACATCGGGTCCACCGGACCGCGCGGCCTCCACCACCTCGTATACGAAATTGTCGACAACTCTGTTGATGAAGCCCTAGCCGGCTACTGCGACAACATCCAGGTTGTAATCACCAAAGAGGGCCACATCAAGGTGACCGATAACGGCCGTGGTATTCCGGTAGACATGCACCCCGTAGAGAAAAAGCCCGCGGTTGAAGTTGTCTTGACAGTGCTGCACGCCGGTGGAAAGTTCGGCGGCGGCGGATACGCAGTATCCGGCGGTCTTCACGGTGTTGGCGCCTCGGTGGTAAACGCCCTATCGACGCACCTCAATGTAGAGGTTCACCGCGAGGGCTTCGTCTGGAGACAGAGCTACACCGTTGGTGTCCCAGATGCACCTCTGGCCAAGGGTGAAAAGACCGACAGAACTGGTACCACCATTGAATTTGTGCCTTCTGCAGAAATCTTTGAAACCGTTGAGTTTGATTACGAAACTTTGCGCCAGAGATTCCAGCAGATGTGTTTCCTAAACAAGGGTTTGCGAATCTCGCTCATGGACGAGCGCGATGGTCAAAACGACACCTATCACTACGAGCGTGGCTTGAGCGACTACGTCGAGTACCTGAATGCAGCGAAAAAGGTTGAGGTAGTCCACGACGAAATCATCTCAATCGAGGCAGAAACCGAGGAGAAGAATCTTTCGGTTGAGATCGCGATGCAGTGGACCACCGGCTACAACGAAGGTGTTCACACCTATGCAAACACCATTAATACCCATGAGGGTGGCACCCACGAAGAGGGATTCCGCGCAGCGCTGACCGGCCTTCTCAATAAGTACGCTCGCGAAAAGAGCTTGTTGAAGGAGAAGGATGACAACCTAACCGGTGATGACGTTCGTGAGGGTCTCACCGCAGTCATTTCGGTCAAGCTCACCGAACCGCAGTTTGAAGGTCAGACCAAGACCAAGCTAGGCAACACCGAGGCGAAGGCATTTGTCCAGCGAGTGGTCAACGACAAGCTCGGTGACTGGTTCGAGCGCAACCCAAACCTTGCTAAGGAAATCGTTCGCAAGGCGATTCAGGCTGCAACCGCTCGTTTGGCTGCGCGAAAGGCGCGTGAGGCAACTCGTCGTAAGGGGCTTTTGGAGTCTGGTGGAATGCCAGGAAAGCTTCGCGACTGTTCCTCACGTGACCCCAAGGTCTCAGAGATCTACATCGTGGAGGGTGACTCGGCGGGTGGTTCTGCAGTTCGTGGTCGTGATCCCGAAACGCAGGCGATTTTGCCGCTTCGCGGAAAGATCTTGAACGTTGAGAAGGCAAGGCTTGACAAGGCCCTTGCAAACACTGAGGTCCAGGCACTAATCACAGCCTTCGGAACCGGTATCGGTGAAGACTTCGATGTTGAGAAGATCCGCTACCACAAGTGCATTTTGATGGCGGACGCGGATGTTGATGGTCAGCACATCAGAACCCTGTTGCTAACCCTGCTATTCAGATACATGAGGCCGCTCATCGAGCACGGTTACGTATACATGGCACAGCCTCCGCTGTATCGCATCAAGTGGTCAAACGCTGAGCACGAGTATGTCTTCTCTGACGCAGAGCGTGATCTGAAGTTGGCTGAAGGTCAGGCATCCGGCAAGAAGATCCCGAAGGAAAACGCCATTCAGCGCTACAAGGGACTTGGAGAGATGGATTACGACGAGCTCTGGGACACCACGATGAACCCAGCCACCAGAACTTTGCTGCAGGTCACCCTTGATGACGCTGCCTTGGCAGACGAGATCTTCTCGACCCTCATGGGTGAGGACGTCGAATCCCGCAGAAACTTCATCCAGCGCAACGCCAAAGACGTTCGATTCTTGGACATCTAGGCCTTAGGAGATTTGAAAAATGACTGAAAATCAGATTGACAAGGTAGAACAGGTCGACCTCCAGGTCGAAATGCAGCGCAGCTACCTGGACTATGCAATGAGCGTCATTGTTGGCCGCGCCTTGCCGGATGTAAGAGACGGTCTAAAGCCTGTACACCGACGCGTGCTTTACGCAATGTACGACGGTGGTTATCGCCCAGACAAGCAATTTTCCAAGTGCTCCCGTGTTGTTGGAGACGTCATGGGTCAGTTCCACCCGCACGGTGATGCTGCCATCTACGACACCCTGGTCCGTATGGTTCAGGACTGGAACCTTCGTTACCCGCTGGTATCGGGTCAAGGTAACTTCGGTTCTCCAGGTAACGACCCGGCCGCTGCTCCTCGTTACACCGAGTGCAAGATGGCGCCGCTGGCCATGGAAATGGTTCGCGATATTGACGAAGAAACCGTTGATTTCCAAGACAACTACGATGGCCGCACTCAAGAGCCGACCATCCTGCCATCTAGATTCCCGAATCTATTGGTCAACGGATCCATCGGTATTGCCGTTGGTATNNATTTCCAAGACAACTACGATGGCCGCACTCAAGAGCCGACCATCCTGCCATCTAGATTCCCGAATCTATTGGTCAACGGATCCATCGGTATTGCTGTTGGTATGGCTACCAACATTCCGCCGCACAACCTTCGTGAGGTCGCGCAAGCAGCACAGTTTGCACTAAAGAATCCAGCTCTAGAGGGTGAGGCTCTGGTTGAAGAGCTGCTAAAGATTGTCAAGGGACCCGATTTCCCAACCGGAGCCCAGATTCTTGGTCGCAAGGGTATCGAAGACGCTTACCGCACTGGTCGTGGTTCGATCACCATGCGTGCGGTTGTAAACGTCGAAGAGCTCCAAGGCCGCACCTGTCTGGTTGTTACCGAACTGCCTTATCAGGTAAACCCGGACAACTTGGCTTTGAAGATTGCCGAGCTTGTTAAAGAGGGCAAGCTTGCAGGAATTGCCGACATCCGTGATGAGACTTCGGGTAGAACCGGTCAACGGCTTGTAATTGTGCTCAAGCGCGACGCTGTTGCACGCGTGGTTTTGAACAACCTCTACAAGTACACCCAGCTACAGGAAAACTTCGGAGCCAACATGTTGGCCTTGGTTGACGGAGTTCCTCGCACCCTGGCAATCGACGGCTTCATCACTCACTGGGTAAAGCACCAGATCGAGATCATCGTTCGTAGGACTCAGTTCAGACTCCGCAAGGCTGAAGAACGAGCTCACATCCTTCGCGGATACCTCAAGGCGCTGGATGCGCTCGATGAGGTAATCGCGCTGATCCGTAAGAGCTCAACGGTTGAGGACGCACGTGATGGTCTGATCAAGCTGCTGGACATCGATGAGTTGCAAGCTAGAGCGATTCTGAACATGCAGCTCAGACAGCTTGCTGCCCTTGAGCGTCAGAAGATCATCGATGAGGCAGCCGAATTGGAGCGCCTCATTGGCGAATACAACAAGATCATCGCCAGCGAAGAGCTACAGCGCTCGATCGTCTCCGAAGAGCTTGAGGAAATTGTTGCTAAGTACGGCGACGAGCGTCGCACAGCCATCATGCCTGGATTTGATGGTGATGTAAGCATCGAAGACCTGATCCCAGAAGAGGAAATGGTTGTCACTCTGACCGCGGGTGGTTACATCAAGCGGACCCGAAGCGACAACTACCGCGTTCAGCACCGCGGCGGTAAGGGCGTAAAGGGGGCAACCCTACGTGCCGACGATGTGGTTCAGAACTTTATCGTCTCCACCACTCATCACTGGCTCATGTTCTTCACCAATAAGGGCAGGGTCTACCGCTCCAAGGTTTACGAGGTGCAAGAGGGTGGAAGAGACGCCAAGGGGCAGCACGTTGCCAACCTGCTTGCGCTTCAGCCTGATGAGCGAGTGGTCGAGGTTCTAGATCTCAAGGATTACCAGCAGTCCCCTTACCTAGTGCTGGCAACCAGGTCTGGTCTTGTGAAGAAGACCGCGCTTGAGCTTTATGACACCCCCAGATCCGGTGGAATCATCGCGATCAAGCTTCGTGAGAGCGATGAGCTCGTGAACGCGATGCTGGTCAGCGAAGAGAATGATCTGCTCCTGGTGTCTCGCAAGGGCATGTCTATTCGTTTCAGCGCGGGCAACGATTCGCTAAGGCCAATGGGCCGTGACACCTCAGGTGTAATCGGTATGGCTTTCCGCGAGGGCGACGAACTCCTCAGTGCAAGTGTTATCGGTGAGGCTGGCTTCGTATTCGTTGTCACCGAGGGTGGCTATGCCAAGCGCACTAGTGCTGATCAGTATCGAGTCCAGAAGCGCGGCGGCCTTGGTATTAAGGTTGCAAAACTAGATGAGAAGCGCGGAGATCTGGTAGGCGCACTCATCGTTGATGAAACCGATGAAGTTTTGGTTGTCCTTGCCTCTGGCAAGGTGATCCGAACCAACGCAGATGAGGTGCCTGCCAAGGGCCGTGACACCATGGGGGTCGTATTCGCTAGATTCGATGAGTCAGACTCTGTACTCTCGTTAGCTAGGAATACCGAGCGAAACCTTGAAAGCTCGGGGGATAACGAATCCGAAGGAGTAACCGATGGCGTCGATGTTCAAGCGGAGTAGCGCCCCTAAGCAACCGGTCAAGAAGGTAAGCCTCAAGCTTTACTCAATTGATGTGCTGTCTGCGGTGAAGGTCGGCTTCTTCGTATCCTTGGCCCTCGCCATAGCTACGTTGGTGGGAGCCTTTTTGATCTGGGCGGTTCTTTCGAACAGTGGAATCTTTGCCTCTGTCGGACGATTGCTCTCCTCAATCCTTGGTGAGTCAACTCCAGTGAATCTCGAGTCAGACTTTTCCCTTGGCAATGTGATGGGCACCGCTGTCTCGCTTGCGCTGCTAAACATCATCCTGACAACAGCGCTGGCAGCTGTTTGGGCAGCCATTTTCAACGTGATTGGCAAGGTTGTCGGAGGCATCGCGCTGACCTTTACAAACAACTAAAAACTTTGGTTTGTCACTTTTGACAATCTTTAGTAATGTTGTGATGCTCTACGGGCCTATAGCTCAGGTGGTTAGAGCGCTTCACTGATAATGAAGAGGTCGGAGGTTCAAGTCCTCCTAGGCCCACGGTGAGCACTTTCCACTGGGAAATTGCTCGCTATGGGGACTTAGCTCAGTTGGTAGA
>DLOY01000075.1:5735-8591 GCA_002478545.1 Micrococcales bacterium UBA7472 | reverse complement strand
CGAAGCTCTGCAAAAGTCTCAATACCTGCAAAACCACCTCCAACAACCACGAAGGTCAACAGACGATCGCGAGCAGGACCTGCAGGCAATGCTGCGGCACGTTCAAAGTTTCCGATTAGGCGGTTTCTAACCTCAACTGCCTCTTCAATGGTCTTCATACCGATCGCCTCTTCGGCGATGCCCTTGATTGGGAAGGTGCGGGTCACAGCACCTGCGGTCATCACGATTTGGTCGTATTCCAAGGTGATTGGCTTGCCACCCTCGATCTGAACGGTGGCCTTGCGAAGCTTGTGGTTGACCTTGGTCATGCGACCAGAAATTAACTTGGTCTTCTTCAGGTGCTGACGGTGTGAGACCACGACGTGCCTAGCCTCAATGTGACCTGCTGCAACCTCTGGCAAGAAAGGCTGGTAGGTCATGTACGGCAGTGGATCGACCAAGGTGACCTCGGCCTCGTTCTTACCCAAGAGCTTCTCAAGCTTCCAGGCGGTGTAGAAACCGGCGTATCCACCACCAATGATCAAAATGCGCTGCGGAGCCTTCGGGTTCAAGATTTCTTCAGCGATTGCTTTTGGGGTGCGGGACTTGGTCACTTCGCTCATGCTCGAGTAATACCTTCTCGTTTATTTAGCTCTGGTCCCTGCGACGCTTCAGTCGCAAAACGAACCAAAGCAACGGTGCAACGGGGGCTAACACCCAATAGAGTATCGGATTCGACCACCAGGCAACATCATTAGAGGCCGATAAGTCCGTATTTTCACTGGTGCTCAGCTGGACATCGGGAGTAGAGCCAGATTCAATCGGCTGTTCTGGCGTCAAAAGCTCACCCTGCTCCTCCAAAGAGCCTGGTCTGTAGAGCTTTACCCACTCGCTCAAAGACCCAAGCGGATTTTGCTCTGCTGTCAGGGTGGATGCCACCGCCTGAACTGGATCTATTGCGCCAAACCCATAGATGGCATCAAACCCGGGTAGACCCAGGTCTTTTGAAGTCCCCACAAGGCGCTGAATCAGATCGTTTGCCGAAGCCTGTGGATCTGCCTCAATCATCAGAGCTAGCAAGCCCGCAACCAGCGGTGCGGCTGCGGAAGACCCCGACCATTCTCTGACGCTCCCGCCTGGGTAGCTGCCCCAGAGCTCCTCTGCGGGAGCAGTAACCGCCAGTGAAATACCGGTAGTGGTTGCCTGAACGGCCCCCTCGCCTGCTTTTGAAAGCCCACCAACTGCAACCACTCCAGGCATGGTCGCTGGAGCGCTTGGCTGCGAAGCCTTTCCTAGCTTGTTTCCGATTGCGGCAACTATCACCACATCATTTTCAAAGGCATAACTAAAAGCTCGATCCCAGCTCTTGGGCCAGGTTCTGGAATCCCGAGAGAGTGAGATGTTGATCACATCTGCGCCATGATCAACCGCCCAAATCACTGCCTGCGAGATTTGTGTGTCGGTATCAGCACCCTCAACACCAGCACCAACGCTTAGGGAAAGTAGCTTGGCGTCGGGCGCCACTCCCCTGACTCCAGCCGCAACGCTGGATTGCCCAGCTATCAAAGAGGCAACCATGGTGCCGTGATAGCTCGCGGGACCGACCCCTGCAGTTCCATCGGGAGCGCCTAAGCCAGAGAAGTCACGTCCACCAACCACGGTTCCGGCCAGGTCAGGATGAGTGTCATCAATTCCGGTATCAATCACTGCAACGGTGACCCCCTTGCCGGTTTGAGTAATCGAACTGAAACCGTAAGCGGCTAACCACCACTGATCAGCGGGAGACAGAGTGCTGGCTAGAGCGACCAGGGCCGCAACTAAACGCACTGACACCTACTGGGGGACCATTGAAGTTCACTCAGCGCGAGGTCTCCAATCGGATTAACGCCTGGACCCTTGGCCAAGGAGTGACCTACCAGAGCGTGCAAACACTTCACTCGTGTCGGCATTCCACCAGCGGAGAAGTCTTTGATTTCCTCAACCTCTTCGATCGCTTCGCGCTCGGCTAGGTAGCCTTCATGAGCTTGTTGGTATTGAGCTGCAATTTCAGGGTCATCGACCAAAAGCTGTTGATAGCGAGCCATGACACCCGATGCCTCAAGCGTTGACACCGCTGCGGTTGCCGCCGGTTGGGTCAGGTAGTAGAGCGTTGGGAATGGGGTGCCGTTTCCAAGTCGAGGCTTCGTCTTCACCACCAAAGCTCGTCCGCAAACACAGCGCGCTGCAATGTCCAAGATGTCCCGAGCAGGTCTTCCGAGCTGCCGACTTACTTCGGCGATGTCCTCTTGAGTCACGCTCACTTCTCGCTCACCCCGGTGTCAAGGGCGGAGCGCAACACTGATTCAACTATCGAGTCCACCCAGTTCTCTCTGGCAGCTTTGGCCTCCAGCGAGATTTCATCAGCGTTGCGCTTTTTTGCGAGGACCGAACCCAAAGTTCCGGACGTGTCAGAGAAGTCCATGCCGTCTGAGTTCATGACCAGGTAGGAAACCTCTCCAGGCAATACGTAGTAAAGCCGATCCCTTGCCTGAGCCCGAATATAAACCGGATCTTGCCAGCGATCGCGTTCAGCTTGCATGTCGGCAACTGCCTGTTCGGCCAGCTTGATGGACTGCTCCATCTCGGTAATTTGCCTGCGCTGATCCAAGTATGTTTGCACATCCTGCGAGACCAAAAAGGTGCCGAGCACAATCACCATAATCACGCTCACCGAAACGCTATTCAGTTTCAGCATGCGTGCGAGCAGCTTGCCCTGGGACAGGGCAACTGGCACCTTCGGCTGAGTTGGTTTTTGCGGCATAAGAGCTTCAGTTTAAGAGAAAGCCCGAGTGAGGCAATAACCCCACTCGGGCACTCAGCGAATTATTAGCCCTGGTA
>DLOY01000075.1:3755-5653 GCA_002478545.1 Micrococcales bacterium UBA7472 | reverse complement strand
AGGTCGGCGATGAAGGTGTCCTCAGTCTCACCCGAACGGTGCGAAATGATTGCCTTCATGCCATTGCGCTGCGCGAGCGAAACCGCATCCATGGTCTCGGTCAGAGTTCCGATCTGGTTTACCTTGACCAAGATGGCGTTACCGGCATTGAGGTCGATGCCCTTCTGAAGTCGAGCTGGGTTGGTGACGTAAAGATCATCTCCTACTAGCTGAACCTTGTTTCCAAGTTCGGCGGTGATCTTGGTCCAACCGGCCCAGTCATCCTCGGCTAGTGGGTCTTCGATGGAGACCAGTGGGAAGCGAGCTAGTAGGTCGGCGTAGTAAGCAATCATGTCGTCGGAAGAGCGCTCCACACCCTCGAAGGTGTACTTGCCGGTCTTCTCATCAAAGAACTCGGTGGAGGCGACATCAAGAGCCAGAGCAATTTCACTTCCCAGCTTATAACCGGCGTTTGCGATGGCCTCGGAGATGAGCTCTAGCGCGGCAGCATTGTTTGGTAGATCTGGTGCAAAACCACCCTCATCTCCCAAACCGGTGGCTAGACCCTTCTCGGAAAGTAGCTTCTTCAGCGAGTGGTAAACCTCAACACCCCAGCGAATCGCCTCCGAGAAGCTTTCTGCACCGTGAGGGACAATCATGAACTCCTGGATGTCAACACCGGTGTCGGCGTGAGCGCCACCGTTGATGATGTTCATCAGTGGAACTGGAAGAACGTAAGCGTTTGAACCACCCAGGTAACGGTAAAGCGGCAGGTTCACGCTCTCAGCGGCTGCACGTGCGTTAGCCAGCGAGACACCAAGAATTGCGTTTGCACCGAGCTTCTTCTTGTTGTCGGTGCCATCTAGCGCAATCAAAGCTGCGTCGACAAGACGCTGGTCGGTGGAGTCAAAGTCAACCAATGCCTCATCGATGGTCTCAACTACTGCCTTGACAGCGTGCTGCACACCCTTGCCTAGGTAACGGGACTTGTCACCATCTCGGGACTCGTGAGCCTCGAAGGCACCGGTTGATGCACCGGAGGGAACAGCGGCGCGACCGAAGCTGTCGTCAGAAAGTAGGACCTCAACCTCGATGGTTGGGTTGCCACGGGAGTCAAGGATTTCTCTTGCTCCGACTGCAGTGATGATTGACAAAGGAATCTCCTAGATTGCTGGATTTTGGATGCCCAAATTGGGGCGGAAAACTTCGCTGTATTCGGCTAAGAGTCTAGTGACTTAGGCAATTGGCTTGATATCAAGCTCGCCAGAATCTGGCAAAAATGCAAAGTGACTAAAACCCTGCTGGGACAGCTCTCCAAGCAGCGCCTTTACGTTCTTGGGCTTTCTATCAAGCCGCACTCTCCAGCTCCCTAGAAGACTCTCCTGAACCTGGAGCGCATGTTCGATGGATTGCTCATCCGACACCAAAAGCACAAGCCCGGGGGTTTCCAGCTCGGGAGCAGCGACCAGATCAACAATTCGCTCAATTCCCAAGGAGATGCCAACCGCAGGCACATCGGTGCCGAGCCACTTTCCGACCATACCGTCGTAGCGTCCGCCACCACCGATTGATGAGCTGCTACCCGGGTGCTCAATTTCAAAGATGGTTCCGGTGTAGTACCCCATGCCTCTTACCAAGGTTGGGTCATAGCGAAGCGAGTCTGAAAACGCATCGAACAGCGGCTTCAGCACCTCAGGGGTATCCAGCTCTGAAATGCCAGAGAGCCAAGTTGACGCATTACGGGCAACCTCTGGACCGAACTTTTCGCCCAGTTCTGCGCTAACGCCCTCAATTCCCACCTTGTCGAGCTTGTCAATGGAAATCATTGCGCTCAGTGAATCAGTGCTTGAGACTCCAAGCTGAGCTATTGAAGCACTCAGAAGTTCACGGTGATTCACGCGAATTTTGGCGTCCTGCAC
>DLOY01000075.1:0-3626 GCA_002478545.1 Micrococcales bacterium UBA7472 | reverse complement strand
TGACGGTAGCGGCCTTTTTGTGGGCGTTCAGCGCGAAAAACTGGACCGGTTTGAATGGCCTTCAATACTCTTGGCAACTTGCCCTGGTTCGAGGCGTAGTAGCGAGTCAAAGGAACCGTTAGATCAAACCTCAAACCCAGGTCGGCCAACTCCGAGCCATCTTCGAGCGCCTGAGCAAACTCTTCACCGCGCTTTTGGACCTTGAAAACGAGCTTCTCGTTATCCCCACCCTGACCGGATTGCAACCTGGCCAGATCCTCCAGAACTGGAGTCTCGATCTCTTGAAAACCGCGAGCGAGATATTGCTCTTTGGCCAGCTGAATTAGCTTTTCACGCTTCGCCTTCTCGACTGGGAGAAAATCGCGCATTCCACGCGGGGCATTTATTTGCTGGGCCATTGGGCTAGTTTCTCATAACCACAGGGCAACGTATGTTCATTGAGACTCAGGATTGCTAATGTTTTCGCATGTCATCGGAGCCAAAACGCGGGCGCGGCAGGCCAGTCACCACTGACCCAGTGGAGGTCGGGCTTACTGCGCTCAGGCTTTTCGTTGAGCACGGTATTGACAAGGTCACCATGGATGACGTTGCCCTTGCCGCTGGTATCTCAAGATCAAATCTTTTTCGGGTCTTTCCATCCAAGGCTGCTGTGGTCTGGGGTGGGGTGCAACAATTCAATTCAGCACTAACCCAAGCACTTGAAACTTCAACTGAGAAGTCGCTGGTTTTAGTGCTGCACAAATCCTGGGTTAGTGCAATTCATGTCATCGACAGCTCCCTGGAGACCGTCAGACTTCGGCTAAAACTGATCGCATCATCTCCCGAGGTATACGGGTGGGGCACTGGGCAGCTCGAGCAATCTCGAAAGGTTTTGGAGCAGTTCATCGCCGAGCGCGAAGGCGAGGGGGTTAGAGCCAAGATGATTTCTTCTGCTCTAATGGCTGCCTCGATGGCGGTTCTCACGTGGTGGGCAGAGACGGATGATCCGCGACACCCATCTGAAGTATTAGACGAGTCTTTTGCTCAGTTCGAGCAAGTCTTCTCGCAGGTTAGCTAGTCAGCCACTCCAATTACTCCAGCATCGGTGGCGTCGGAGAGTTCATAGCTTCTGATTTCAACCTGTAATTCCCGAGTTGCCTCGCGCAACGCTCGCTCGGGGTCAAAGCCCTGCGCCTTGGCTGACTGGACCACAGCCAAAAGAAGTTTGCCTAGCTCGGCTTCACTGCCAAGAGGAATCGCAGCTTCCTCCAAATCAAGCATCCCCAACTTTTCAGCCTTACCCATCACCTTGCTCGCCAGGGCAAGCGCAGGCATAGCCTGTGGAATACCGTCCAACACTGAGGTTCGGGTCGGCTTTTCCTTCTTCTTGTGGTTATCCCAGTTCTGCATTACCTCGTCACCGGTTTGAGCCTTGAAGCGCTGCTGCTCTTCCTCGGTGCCAAATACATGCGGGTGCCTTGAGCGCATCTTCTGCTCCATGAACTGGGCAACATCCTCAATGTCAAATGGCTCGCCAAAGGTTCCCGTCGAACCCAGGTCTGAGTGAAAAATCACCTGGTAGAGCACATCGCCAAGTTCTTCAATAACCTCTTCGCGAGAGCCAGACTCAATCGCTTCGATTAGCTCATAGGTCTCTTCGAGCAGGTACTGAATCAGGGAGCGATGGGTTTGCTCGGCATCCCAGGCACAACCACCTGGCGCTCGGAGTTGGTGAGCGGTTTCAATCAAGCTCTGTAGCTTCTGCATTAGCTCCCCTGGTAGATAAGTGCGAACGTCTTCCAAAGCCAGTCAATCACCTCGGCATCGCGAAGCGGCTCTAGGTCGGCGGATGTCGGAGCCGGCATGGTGAGAAGTTTTGAACTCTGCAAATACCTGACCCCCGGAATTCGATGGCTCAGGGCAACCAATTGGGTGTCAGTCAATTCCACAGGCGCAAACTTCGCCTGCAGCCCCAGCAGGTTTACATCCTTAAGACCAAAGCGATTGGCTTGCTGGCGCAGGTGAGTAACTTCAATCAGGTTCTTCACGCTCTGCGGCGCCTTGCCGTATCGATCCTCGATTTCAGCCAAGATGGCGTCGAGGCGACCCCGATCACTCTTGGCCGAAGACTCAGCTGAGAGCTTGTGGTATGCCTCTAGCCTCAGACGCTCGGAGTCCACATAGGCGCTCGGGATATGCGCATCTACCGGCAGCTCGAGCTTTAGCTCAGCTGGCGAAGAAATATCCTCACCCTTGAATTCCGCAACTGCCTCACCAATCATGCGCAGGTATAGGTCAAAACCGACGCCAGCTATGTGTCCAGATTGCTCACCACCGAGTAGGTTTCCAGCACCTCTAATCTCTAGATCCTTCATAGCCACCTGCATACCGCTTCCGAGCTCGTTGTTGGTGGCGATGGTCGCTAGCCGATCGTGAGCTGTTTCAGACAATGTCTTGGATGGGTCGTAGAAGAAGTAGGCGTAAGCGCGCTCTCTGGAGCGACCCACGCGACCTCGAATCTGATGCAGCTGAGACAACCCAAAGTGCTCGGCGCGATCGACAATCAGGGTGTTGGCGTTTGGAATGTCAATCCCGGTTTCGATGATTGTGGTCGAGACCAAAACATCAAATTTGCGCTCCCAGAAATCCACGACGATTTGCTCAAGCTGCTGCTCAGGCATTTGACCGTGGGCAACCGCTATGCGAGCTTCTGGCACCAGCTCAGCCAAGTCAGCTGCCACCTTGTCGATTGTGGACACTCGGTTGTGGACAAAGAATACCTGCCCCTCACGAATCAGCTCTCTCCTGATTGCAGCAGCCACCTGGGCCTCGGAGTATCCGCCGATGTAGGTGAGGATAGGGTGGCGTTCCTCAGGTGGAGTAGCCAGGGTAGACATCTCACGAATTCCCGTGACTGCCATTTCAAGGGTTCTTGGAATCGGCGTTGCACTCATTGCTAGGACGTCAACGTTGTTCTTGAGCTCCTTGAGCTTTTCCTTGTGCTCCACTCCAAAGCGCTGTTCTTCATCGATGATGATTAGTCCTAGGTCTTTGAACTTGACTCCCCCGGCCAGAAGCCTGTGGGTTCCAATCACTAGATCTACGGCTCCAGATTCAAGACCGCGCAAAGTCTCTTTGACTTCTTTCTCGCTTTGGAATCGCGAAAGCGGCTTTAGGTTGACCGGAAAACCCTGATAGCGCTCCTGAAAGGTTTGCAGGTGCTGCCTAACCAACAAAGTTGTTGGAACCAACATCGCAACCTGCTTGCCATCCTGGATGGCCTTGAAAGCGGCTCTGAGTGCGACTTCAGTTTTGCCATAGCCAACATCTCCAGCGAGCAGACGGTCCATCGGGATTGGTTTTTCCATGTCCCGCTTCACCTCTTCGATGGTGGTTAGCTGATCCGGGGTTTCCTGAAAACTAAACGCCTCCTCCAGCTCGTGCTGCCAGGGGGTGTCGGGACCGAATGCGTATCCCTTGGATTTCATTCTTGCCGAGTAGAGCTTGACCAGGTCGATTGCTATCTTGCGAACTGCTTTGCGAGCATTGCCCTTGACTCTTGCCCAATCGGTGCCACCCATCTTGGAAAGAGCTGGAGCCTCCCCGCCGACGTAGCGGGTGAGCATATCAAGCTGATCAGTTGGGAC
>DLOY01000015.1 GCA_002478545.1 Micrococcales bacterium UBA7472 | reverse complement strand
GGTAGAGCATCCGACTGTTAATCGGACGGTTCTTGGTTCGAGTCCAAGTCGGGGAGCCACTTCTTCAGGGGTGCTGATGGATAAAGTCACTCAGACCTCCCTTTCAGTTGCTCTCGCTACAGGTCTGTACGGCATCTCTTTTGGAGCCCTCGCAACCGCTGCGGGTCTCGAACTCTTGCCCACAATGCTGCTAAGTCTTTTGATGTTCTCTGGAGCATCCCAGTTTGCCTTAGTTGGGGTTTTTGCATCAGGTGGTACTGCCCTGGCTGCAATTCTCTCGGCCTGGCTGATGGGTATCAGAAACAGCTTCTATGCGCTGAGACTTCGTTCCGAGATCGCCCCTCAGGGCTTTTTGCGACTATTGGCCGCTCAGTTCACCATCGATGAGTCGAATGCAGTTCATGCTGCTCAGGCCGATCGGGGGACTGCGGTCCGCGGTTTCTGGCTCACCGGAGTGGGAATCTACATCTTTTGGAACTTAGCCACCCTTGCCGGTGCTTTGGCGGGTTCAGCCTTTGGTTCCGTTGAGGCGTGGGGACTTGACGCTGCAGCCGCCGCGGCATTTCTCGGACTCCTTTGGCCGATGCTCAAAGGAAAACTTGTGTTGGCAGTTGTCGCCTGCGCGGTTGGAGTTGCGCTCACACCGATGCTCGGCAGCGGGAGTGCCATTCTACTTACGGCCTTGGTTGCTTTGGTTCCGAAGTTGGTTAAGCCATGACACTGACCGTGGTAATCGCCTCCATCTTGGTGTTTAGTTGGAAGCTTTTGGGATACTTGGTTCCCCAACGGCTAATTACTGAGAGTGTTCAGCGCTTCAGTGAGCGCGTTACCGTCGCTCTGCTAGCTGCACTGGTGGGGATTCAGACTGTTTCAAGTTCAGCTGGGCTGGTTTTGGACGCTCGAGTTCCTGCAGTTATAGTTGCAGGCTTGCTGTTGATTCTTAGATTGCCCTTTATCGTGGTCATTGTTGCCGCGGCTTTGGTTGCAGCAGTTTTGCGCGCCTTAGGGTTCTAGATAATCTTTGCCTGGCATCCAAGTGTGACCCGGCGTACCCCAACCTTCACCCTTGATAACCCTCTTGATTTCTCTGGCGTATGGTTTCAGCAAGCGATCGGCATACAAAGTGCCATTCAGGTGATCGAACTCGTGTTGGAAAATGCGAGCGAGCCAGCCCGTAGCTGAGATTTCGTATGCCTCACCTTCGAGATTCCTGGCTCTGAGTACGGCAGTCTCAGCCCGCTTTAGCGGATAACGCTCACCCGGGATAGATAGACAACCCTCGAGTTCTGTGTCCTCATCCGGCCACTCTTCGCTGACCGGTCCGATATCTAGCGTGGGATTGATTGCCTCTCCACGGTGGTGGGTCTCACCATCGTGCCAATCAAACACGAAAATTCTCAAGCCAACACCAACTTGTGTCGCTGCGAGCCCCACACCCGGCGCCGCCTCCATGGTTTCGTACATGTCGGCGACAAGCTCTCGGATCTCTTCGGTTATGTTCTCAACCTCTTGAGCACGCTGATGCAGGACTGGTTCTCCAGTGATTGTGATTGGTCTAATTGGCACCATGCCAATCTAGCTCAGCGGTTATTCAGGTTGACTCATTTAGGCTAAGCAGGTCGCGAACTAGGAGAGCGTTTTATGCCCTTTGAAGACCTTCGCCTACTCGCTATTGCCTTTGCAGTATTAGGCGCAGTTTTTCTCTCGCTGGGTGCTCAGTTTCAAAATGATGCAGTTACCGGATCAAGCAGCTCTCACGAAAAATCCAAGGCACTTGGCCTTCGCCAGCTCGCGGCGTTGCTGGGTCGTCCCAGGTGGTTGCTGGGCACAGTTTTTCTTGGGCTTGCCATCGTTCTTCAGTTATCGGCCCTAGCCCTGGCGCCCCTAATAGTTGTGCAGCCGATAGGTGCAATTGCTCTGATCATCACGTCGTTCTTGAACGCTCGAATTTACAAGATCAAGCTAGACGGAAAAACCTTAGGCTCTATTTTGCTTACCATGGTTGGTGTTGGCTCCTTCGTTGGGTTTGCCTCCCAGGGAGCAAAGGATCAGCTCCTAACTGACAGCCAGCTGCTATTGATTGTCGGGGCACTGGTTGGGCTAATAACCCTGTTCGCCCTGCTGTTTTTGTTTACCAAGAAGTCTGCAGGACCACTTCACTATATTTTCGGCGCAGGAGTTCTATACGGTTTTGTAGCTTCGCTTGCCAAGGTGGTTCTGCTCAGGATTCGTCAGGGGGACTTTGAGTGGCTCACGTTGTTGGCTGTCCTTGCACTGGTAAGTGCGACGATTCTAGGTGGCTGGTTTGTTCAAAACGCCTACGCCTCCGGGCCTCCTGATCTCGTGATAGCTGGTTTGACCGTAGTAGATCCCGCAGTTGCTATCGGTATCGCGATTATTTTTCTCGGTGAAGCACAACAGGCTGATCCGATCCAGATAATTGGCTTCTCGCTCTCAGGTATCGTTGCTGTTACCGGAGTGCTAATGCTCTCGAAGTTCCACCCTCAACTAGACAAACCAAAGGCCTAATGTCAGACAAACTCAAAGTGGTCCTGGCATGCGACACCTTCGCACCAGACATCAACGGGGCAGCAAGATTCGCTGAACGCCTCGCAGCTGGTCTTGCAAAGCGAGGACACGATGTCCACGTAATTGCGGCGGCTTTCGATGAAACCCATGGCACCAGAATTGAGACCCACGATGGTGCGCAATTGACGCTTCATCGATTGAAGTCGCATCGAGTGCCTAACCACAAGAGCCTGAGATGGGTCGAACCCTGGGGACTTACCGGCCAAATCGAAAAGATCCTGCGGGCTATCGGACCAGATGCGCTTCACGTCCAATCACATCTTTTGGTTGGCAGGTTTGCCATTCGTGCCGCTAGGCGGGCGAATGTTAAGACGCTCGCCACGAATCACATCATGCCTGAGAACCTGATCAAGTATTCGTTCTTGCCAGAGTTCTTGCATAAACCTGCAATGAAATTCATCTGGTGCGATGCAGGGCGCATTCTTCGTCGCATGGATGCAGTAACCACCCCTACGAGGCGAGCGGCCGACCTACTTGAGCGTGCGACGGGCTTGACCGGAGTTATGGCTATCTCCTGTGGTATCGAAGCCTCTAAGTTCGCAAATGCCACCCCCACTCAGAATCTGAATCCCCAGCTTCTTTTCCTGGGGCGTCTGGATGACGAAAAGCGGATTCATGTCTTGCTCAAGGCAGTTGCTCTGTTGAGAGACCATCCAAATGTGAGGGTGGAGTTAGTTGGCGATGGTGGTGAGCGCAAGAACCTTGAGAATTTGGCGACGGTGCTTGGAATTGCGGATCGCGTCAAGTTCACTGGGCACATTACTGACTCCGAGCTCCCTCTTGCATATGAGCGCTGCACAGTCTTTGTAATGCCGTCTATCGCCGAGTTGCAATCCATAGCCACAATGGAGGCAATGGCCTCTGGTCGTCCTGTAATTGCCGCAAATGCCATGGCTCTTCCTCACCTGGTTCACGATGGCGATAACGGCTACCTGTTTGAACCTGACAACGCCGAGGATCTTGCATCGAAGTTGCGGCTAGTTCTCGAGGCGGACTCCACTGAGCTGGAGCGACTCTCTCAAAACTCTCTTCACCTGATTCAGTCGCACGACATTGGGCGCACCTTGGACATTTTCGAGAATCTGTATCGTGGTGTCGGGTCTGGTTATGCCACTATGGACAATGACCCCGGTTACCTTCTTCCCATCGGAAGACTCAGCGAAGCGCTCACCTCAGCCCTTGCTAGCTGGAGGGATGAAACCCTAACTATCAGACGTAAGGCTGAAGAGCTTTCATCTGAAGCCCGTGAGCGAATCAGCGATGCCTCAGAAGAGTTGCGCGAGCAGCTCGAGGAGCTCAAGGACGAGGTAATTGAGCAGATCGAAGAGATCAAAGATGCTGTCAAGAAGCAGGCTCGAAGACTTCGTAACAAGGACGAAAGCTAGGGGTATTGCTCCTGAGTTCGCCGTTGCGGGTGGGCTAAGCTTTTGCAAGGTTGGGGGCGTTAGCTCAGCCGGTTAGAGCAGCGGACTCATAATCCGTCGGTCGCGGGTTCAAGTCCCGCACGCCCCACAGTTGCAAGAATGTGCGCTAGGTAGCTCGGTACAGAACTTCGGCCCCGCGTGCCACCTCGAGCACCTGGATACTGGAGATTTCGTGGGGATCGACATTTCTGGGGTCTGCTGACAAGACAATTGTCTCGTTCTGGTCCTCTGCGCCGAGTTGCTTTCTGACTGCGTGGGTGTAGGCAAAGAGGGCCTGATCTACAGTTATCGCCTCATGTGGGTTATTGACTTGACCTTCAAAGCTCCTGGTCACAGCGGTCTGTATTCCCTCAAGGGGTGATACCGAGCTCACGGGCCAGTCCGA
>DLOY01000072.1 GCA_002478545.1 Micrococcales bacterium UBA7472 | reverse complement strand
AGTTAGTTCCGATTGGTTGGGACGAAGGCCGCCATTTAGATCAGCGATCTTCTTTCTCAGGTTTACGCTCGAGAGCGCTCCATCCTTCAGAGCGATAAGAATTTGATCCTCAAGTTTTGGCTCAGAAGAATCGGCTGCAGACTCACCAAGGTTTCGCTTGGCAGCGGCAGCGGCCTCTGCGACAGCGTTGCTCACGCTGATGATCAGATTTCTACCAATCTCAAGGTTTTCTTGAGATGTCAGGTTTCGAAGCTGGTTATTCAGATCAAACATTTTGGACATGGTTTCCTTGGAAGTATTCGCACTACTTATAAGGCGAATGCCTTGAGAGTCATTCCACACAGATCCCGATAGGTCACTGCCAAGGATGTTGGATGGCTCCAGATTTACTACCTTCCAAACAGACGAACCCTCTGAGTGGTCTTCAACTTGCGAGCCCAGATGACTATTAGAGGAGTGATTACCAATGTGGGAGCCAACCAGACTGCCACTTTGAAGGGGCTTGCTGGATCAAGCCTCGGAACCACCTGTTGAACCAGTACCGCGGTAATGGTGGCGATTGTGCCGCCCAGCATGTGCGATAGGTGATTTGAAATTCGGGTTCCAAAATCTTGAGGCTTGCCCCATTCGCGGAGATCTTGGATGGCAAATTGCAGACCGATTGAGCCAAAGGCAACCAGTACCCATCCCATGCTGGTCCCAGTTATAACCTGCAACACACCAGTTGCGATCATCCCTACACCCACCAGCAGCATGGCCCACTCAACGAAGGGAGGCCTGCTGACTAGGTATCTCGCCCGCCGTCCCAATCTCCAGCCGGAATAAGCCATGTAGGAGGAGAAAAGTGCCACATAAAAGAGCATCAGGTTAGGTCGAATGATGGAAACTGGAATCGCGGTTGCGGCGACGCCCATCATCGCCCAGAAGTAAACCCTGCCTGCGAAATTGTGTTTCGGTGCACCCTTTCGGAGCGAAACGGCTAGCGCTGCGGCTAGCAGAGCAATCGTTCCAGCGAGAACGTGAATAACCAGCAGCGCATCGGCAAACATCTCCATGGCCTCACCTTATCTCAGCGCGTGAATTGAGGCCTCCAAAGACCTGAGGCCAAGCCCGGCTCCACAATCAAGCGGATTTCGGTGCAGGTCTGAAATCCGGTCAGCTGGCAAATTACTGAGAATGTTTGATTTTTGGGGCCTTCAAATTTCCATTCGAAAATAAACTGCAGTTACTGCAAAAAATTATTACAGTTACCTAGAAAGGATCGTTATGAGCACGAAGGAAGTCATCAAGGCCTCCTCCCTGGGCAAAAGCTATGGCTCAGGCGCGGGCAAGTTCATCGCGCTTAAGGATGTATCTCTAACAATCAACGAGGGCGAGTCCGTCGCGATTGTTGGAAAGAGTGGATCGGGAAAATCCACGCTCATGCACCTTTTGGCACTGCTCGATACTCCAGACAGTGGCAGCGTCGCAATCAATGGCGCTGAGACTAGCTCTCTGAAGCCAAGGGAAGTTGAGCGGTTGCGAAACAAAGAGTTTGGTTTCGTTTTCCAGCAATTCTTTTTGAATCCTCAGGAAAGTGTTTTGGAAAACACCATCCTTCCTTTGAAGATTGCTGGGGTAAGTGCTGGTGAGCGCAAGCGCAAAGGCGAAGCCGTATTGGAGCAATTTGGCCTGCTCGAAAAATCGAAAAACAAGGCGACAGCCTTGTCTGGCGGCCAGAAGCAACGAGTAGTTATTTCGCGCGCTTTGGTCAACCAACCGAGTGTGATTTTTGCCGATGAACCAACCGGAAACCTCGACAGCGCCACTGGGCAAATTGTCGTGGAATCACTATTCGATATGAACAAATCCAAAGGAATCACTTTGGTGATTGTGACCCATGATCCCGAATTGGCGGCTCGATGCGAGCGTCAGATTCTGATGCGTGATGGGCAAATCGTAAGTCAAAGCAATTCGAACTAGGAGTTGAAATGAAGACCACAGACCTAATCAAATCATCGGTGTCCAACACCTTCCGAAGCAAAACCCGCACCACCTTGACTGTCCTCGCAATCTTTATTGGTGCCTTCACGCTGACTCTGACCAACGCCTTAGGTGCAGGTGTTTCAGATTATGTGGACAAGCAAGTCTCCTCTATTGGTGCCAGCGACATGCTCGTGCTGACCAAAGCAGCTTCAACCAATCCAGGCGAGGGTCCAGCGGAGTACGACGAGCAGAGTTCAACCGCTGGCACCGGCGCGGCCGGTCCTTTGGGTGGCGGAGCGGGTGCGCTAAGTGAGAAGAACCTTAGCGACGCAGCCCAAGTTCAGGGGGTTATCGAGGTTGTGCCAATTCAAAGCGTGGCCGTCGATTACATCAAAGCCGAGGGGACCGCAAAGTATGAAGTAAGTCTTAGTAGAACCGGATCCTTCACTAAAGCAGACCTTGCTGCTGGATCGCAGCTGAGCAATGACACTGCGACATACCAGGCGGTATTGCCGCTTGATTATGTGGAGGCGTTGGAATTTGGTGGCGCGGATCAAGCAATTGGCCAAACCGTCACTCTGGGCTTTTCAACGCTGCAGGGGGAGAAGAGCACCCTTGAGCTAGAAATCGTTGGCGTTGCCAACACGAGCCTGTTCTCGTCGGGACTTGCGGTCAACCAGCTGGCTTATGAACAAATCCACTCCATTCAACGAGAGGGAGTAAAGGGTGACGAGTCCTTCCAAGCTGCAGTCGCATACATTGATTCAGCTGCGTCTGATGAGGAAGTCTCTCGAATCAAGTCAGACCTATTGGAGATTGAGATAAGCGGACAAACCACTGAGGACCAGCTTGGAATTCTTCAAACCGTAATCAGCGGAATTGTCGGAGTCTTGAACGCCTTTGCGCTGATCGCTCTACTGGCGGCTGCCTTTGGAATCGTGAACACCCTGCTGATGAGTGTTCAAGAGCGAACCCGGGAAATCGGTCTGATGAAGGCGATGGGTATGGGTGCCGGTCGAATCTTTGGCTTGTTTAGTCTCGAGGCGACCTTTATCGGATTCCTTGGAAGCATCCTGGGTGTGCTCGTATCCGTTGGTGTAGGCAGCGCGCTGTCTCAGGTTCTAATGCAGACCGTACTCGCGGATTTGCCGGGACTCAACATCTTGCTGTTCACCCCTGAAAGCGCAATTGGTGTTATGTTGCTAATCATGTTGATTGCCTTTGTTAGCGGCAGCTTGCCAGCTCGAAGGGCGGCTCGACTCAACCCCATTGATGCTCTCAGGTACGAGTAAAGAATGACAAAGATCGCGCACTCGGAGGCTCCAAAGTTATCTGCTGGAGCAAAGACCGCTGCGCGTATTCAGCAGGCGGCTGTCGACCTCGTTCTTGAAAACGGGGTCGACAGCACCACTGTTGAAGCAATTTGCAAACTTGCCGGGGTGTCAGAGAGAACATTCTTCTATCACTTCCCCACAAAAGAATCAGCCATCATGGGCATCGATCTCCCAAAAATCGATGAGCAAAAAGCAAGGGAATTCTTAGCTGCACCTCCAGGTGACATTTTTTCTGATGCACTGGCACTGATCCCATTTGAACCAAATTCGGAGTTGGACCCGACCTTGATCTTCAAGCGCGTTCAGATGGTTCAGCGCCACCCCGAACTCTTTTCTCGGCATGTCGCGAAGCTTCTGAGTGTTCGAGAAGAACACATGGAATTGATCTACCTTCGGCTAAGAAGAAACTCCCCGAAGGAGATGCCCGACGCTGAAGTTCGCGCTGCGGCGGAATTCATCAGCGAGATCGCCGCTAGCTACATCAGGACCGAGATGGAGCGTCGCATAAAGAGCGGTAAAGCTGCGGGTCCGATGAAATTCACTGAGGTCGGCGCGACAATTGCTCGCTGGGTTGAGGTTGGGCGCAACGCGTAGCCAATCCCGGGGACGCCAGATTGCATAAAAAAAGTTTGCACCTTTAGAAAAAGGAGAATCCAATGACTGCTCAGGGCATACATCCGCCTGGTCGCAGACGGCTCAGAAGTGCAGTGAGACCAGATGGCTATGAAGTCTGGACGATAGATCTCGAACAGTACCAACCACTCCGAGAATTGATCTTGAAATACGTCAAAGAACTCGACAAAGGTGAAGGGGTGTTTGTTGGTGACTTGATATTGATCGCTGAAGCGGAATTAACCGGTCACCCTAAGTTTCCCAGCGGAAAATTCACCAATTGGATTCGCTTCGTCAAAGTTGACTTGGAAGTGGAGGGCTTATTGGAGAGGGTTGGTAAATCCTCACCTCAGAGAGTTCGACTTGCCGGTCATCCCCCTTCACTATTGCCTTGACGCGATTGAGGGTGAACTATCAAGCAAAAACTCCCTCTCATTAGTACCTTCCAAGGCTCTAAATCAAGGGAGTTGCTGGAGGAGAATGGGGGAAACGCACTCGCCCTCTGCTTCGCAATGACGGCTTGGATGGCCATTTCTGAAATCGGTTTCTACTCCATCTTTCTGCGCCATTGCACTTTGTCGGAAACGCATCACTACGTTCAGCGCCAAGGTGAGCCATATAACTCCCTGCGCTAACATGAACACATGAGTGGCACGCCGAGGCACATAGTCCTTACATTCCTTGAAGTAGTTCGCTCTGGTAAGGACCCTTGGAGCGCGGGCAAATACATGGCTCCCGAAGTAATCGCCAACCAAGTCATAAGTGAAGATTCGCAAGTGATCATTCGAACCCCCGATCAATACGCGGAGCACGTCTTGGAAATGAAGGCGCACTACGGTGATTTCGAGTTTGTTATCGATGAACTTCTTGCCGACGGTGACAAAGTGTTTGCGCGCTGGACGCAAACAGGTAACGGGATTCGCGAGTGTGCGAGTTGTGTCTACCGGATTGAATCTGGCTACATCGTTGAGTACTGGATTCAGATCGATCGATTAGGAATTCAGATACAAAAAGACCGCCTCTAGGACGGTCTTTTCCTGGCGGAGAATGGGGGATTCGAACCCCTGTTCAAGATTCACAACGGGCTTTGGGTCTGGTGCACAACTTTCTGTAGGATGTGGAAACATTCAACCTGGTGCACTTTTGGCCACTTTGGAACGCACGGAAAGAGAGCCAAGCATGGGCCTGAAAATTGCGATCTTTGTTTACGAACCAATCGAGGGCGATGCAAGTCGTGTTTACCGAGCAATGCGCACCGCCCACGAGTTCAAAGTCGCAGGCGACGATGTTGCAATCGTTTTCGATGGATCAGGGACCGAATCTCTGGCCGAGATGCTAAGGCCCGGTGGCAAGTTTCACGCTCAATACTTATTAGTAAACGACAATGTTTCCGGGGCTTGCAAGGTTTGTTCCCGGTCTCACGGGGTCGCAGACAGAATCGCATCGGTTGGCATCG
>DLOY01000051.1:7314-11502 GCA_002478545.1 Micrococcales bacterium UBA7472 | reverse complement strand
ACCCCAATTCGATCGCGTGGGATTCGATCCAGTCGAAATCCAACACCCGAATCCGCAAGCTCAATCCGAACGCCATTTGGGTCTAGGGAGCGCAAGCTCAACCGAATTGACTCGGCTTTGGAGTGTCGGCCGGCATTGTCAATGGCCTGAATGGTTGCCTCGGTTAGTGCTTGGGCAACCTGCTGCGGAATTGGTTCAGTGCCACCTGAGAGAATCTCAATTTCAATCTTCTGGTTCATCTGTTCTGCCACGCGCTTTAGCGCGCGAAACAGACCAAGCTGGGTCACGGTTGCAGAAACGTCGGGGTCTTTTTGAGCCTGACGAAGCGAAGCAATCGCCTCTTTGGCCAATTTCGCAGCTGACTGCTCGTCATCCTTAGTCTTTGCTTTGGCCGCTAGTAGAAGGGTGTTCAGCACTCGGTCGTGGACCAGGGCATCGATGCGCTGACGTTCACGCTCAGTCGCATCGGTAGATGCTTGAGAGACAGCGGCCTGAATCACGACTGAGTTTGCAAGGTCAACCTTCTTGACCGAGTCTCGCACCAGGATGAACAGACCAAGAATCGTGCCGCCGAACAAGAAGATGTAGGTGGAATCTTGCAGGGTGACAATCGGATCGGCACCGCCGCCGTAGTAAGAGGTGTTCAGGAAGAACCAGATCACGGTAGTGAGAAACAAATACAGCAGTGAAACCCATGGCTTCGCCACAACTCCCATGGCAACCACGCCCATGCCGATTACCCACCAGATCCAGGGTTGAAACTCAGAGGGCAGCAGGGCGGGATCCAAAATGGCCAGTGGCCAACTAACCATGTAGAGAAATGAAAGTGCGCCGTATACATACAGAAACCGATCTGAACCAATTCGAGACCAGGTGCTCGCGATGATTACCATTACGGTCGCAAGCAAGACCCAAACCGTTGCCTGACCATAGAGCGTGAGTAGTTCGAACTGGCCAAAAGCATTTGCGAAGGTTTCGACACTTGCCAGAGTGATTGTTAGTGCGAACAGTCTCCTGATCAGCTGCTCAAGTTTGGAACTGGCAGCAGAGGAGAGCTGGGTGTTCACTAGAGCATTTCTCCCGAGAGAATCCCATCCTCAACGGCACGCTTGAAAAGATCAACCTTGGTCGCAGCCTCACGTCCCAACCGCGCATACTTCACGCGAACTCGATCGATGTGCTCCTTAGCACTGGACTGCTTGATCTGAAGCTCATAGGCCACCTGCTTCAAGCTCATGCCGGAGGCATAGAGCGAGAGCACCTCACGCTCACGTAGCGAAAGCTTGGCCTCCTTGAATAGTAGATCGGCATCGATCATGGCCGAGGTCTCTGGGTTGTTAATGATTACGCCCTTCGCGGCTAACCGAATGGCCTCTGCAAGCTCTGCCATCGGTTGCGACTTGGGGACAATCGCAGTCGCTCCAGCCCTAAGCGCAGCGCGCATCAGTGATGGCTTGTCCGCGATTGAGAAAATCAAGACGGCTGGTCCAGCTTCTACAAGTTGCTCGACATTCTCTGAGACTAGAGAGCCATCGGCGAGCGATAGATCGGTGACCACAACCTCGACATCTTTGCCTTCAATTTGAGCCAAAAGCTCAGGAACGGTCGGGGCAGATCCCATCAATTCAAAATTAAACTCTTGGCACACTCCGGCAAAGCCAAGGCGCACCGCCTCATGGTCATCGACTATTGCTACTCGCACTGGGTCCATGAGAAATAAGGCTACTCCCGAGTCAGTGTTGCCACGCACTCAAAGTGGTGTGTGTGGGGGAAGATGTCGAAGCTCTCCAGTCCCCTTAACTGGTACCCCGCAGCAAACAGCTGCTTCAGGTCTCTAGCCAGTGCCACCGGGTCGCAGGCAACGTAGACGATGTTGCGTGGTTCAAGCTTGGTAAGCGCAGAGATAACCTTTCCTCCCGCCCCCGAGCGAGGCGGGTCCATAACAACGGTGTCAAAGCCAGGCTTGGCACGCTTTAGAAATTCCAGCACATCGAACTTCTCGAATTTCAAATCATTCAAATCGCGAGCGCTCTTCTCGCCATCGGCGACGGCTTGCTTATTGTTTTCAACAGCCAGGAAGCGAGCGCCGCCAAATGACTGCGCAATGGTTGCGCTGAATAATCCTGCTCCGGCATAAAGGTCAAGATTCTGCTTCTCTGGATTGAAACCCACCGAGCGCACCGCTTTGATTACGGAGGCGGTCAAGGCTGCCGGAGCATCGGTGTGGACTTGCCAAAATGCTCCCGTGCTCAGCCGGAAGGTTCGATCAGCAACTCGCTCAACCAGTCGCTCAGAACCATTTACCTTATTGTCCACCAGCCACTGCAGATCACCGGTGGAGCTGGCCGCAATCGAAATCTTCTCTACGCCTGACCAGTTCTTTAGCTGCAGGCCAAGCTCCTCAATCTCCGGAACTGCAAGCGGGAGGTCCTTGGAGAAGACAATCTCGTTGCTTCGGATTCGGCTCGGTCCTGCAGTACCGCCGGCATCAACGTTGAGCTGGACTCGGGTGCGGTAATGCAATCCGCCGCGCTCAGTATCCGAGGGCATAGCCTGAACTTCAATCGACTTCTCGATTCCAGCCATTCGCTCCAGCGCCTCAGCTAGAACCTGAGATTTGAGGGTGCGCTGATGGGCAAGCTCGATGTGACCAAACTCAGCGCCACCAGCACCCTGCGCTGCAGCCTTCCAGAAGTGCTTTACGCGATTCTCACTGGGTTCCAATACCTCTATGGTTTTGGCTCTGAGAAAACTCCCCTGATCCTGGTAGACCTGGGCCCTAACTAGCTCTCCATCGATGGCATCGTCAACGAAGACAACCTTGCCCTCGTGTCTTGCAACGAAAATACCGCCATGCGCTACGCGCTCAATTTTTAATTCCAGAATCACCTGCCAAGTGTTCCACAGCTAACCTTGGGATTGTGCAAAAACTAGTGCTTGCCTCAACATCCCCCGCTCGCAAGAAGCTACTGAGCGATGCCGGCATCAACTTCCAAACGATTTCCCCCGGGGTAGATGAAGATGCGATGGTGGAGCTACTCAAACCACAGAGCGCAATTGAACTAACCGGCATGCTCGCTAAAGCCAAGGCCGAAGCCGTTAGCTCGCAGTTTGAGAACTCGCTGGTCTTGGGCTGCGACAGCGCTCTCGAGTTTGAAGGCGAGATTTTAGGTAAGCCGCTGGTTAGCGAGGTCGCAATGGCTCGATGGCTGAAGATGCGCGGAAAGTCTGGAGTTTTGCACTCTGGTCACCACCTGATTGACACATCCAGTTCCAGGGGTGTGACCCTGGTTACCCAAACCAAGGTCCACTTTGCAAATTTGAGCGACACCCAAATCGAAAAGTACGTGCGAACCGGGGAGCCACTAAATGTGGCTGGCGCCTTCACCATCGATGGACTTGGCGGAGCTTTTGTTGAGCGAATTGAGGGGGACTACCACACTGTGGTTGGCTTATCTCTGGTGGGACTTCGACAATTGGTCACCGAACTCGGTCACGAGTATTTAGACCTTTGGAGCTAATCCAAACAAAACGCCAGTTTTTTTGTGGCTAGCCGCCAAAATAACCCGAGAAATCGCCAATAAGCTATCGGATTATGAGCTTTCGCCGCATTGAGAAACTACTAATCGCCAACCGCGGCGAAATTGCAATTCGCATTATTCGCGCCGCCAAGGACTCGGGAATCCTAACCGTGGCTGTCTATGCCGACGGGGATCGCGATGCTCAGCACGTCAAGCTTGCCGACGAGGCCTACGCGCTCTCTGGTGTCACCGCCGCGGAAACCTACCTCGTAATCGAAAAACTCATCAAGGTCGCTAAGCGCAGCGGAGCCAATGCGGTCCACCCCGGCTACGGGTTCCTCTCCGAGAATGCAGACTTCGCAAGAGCCGTTATCGAGGCGGGCTTGATTTGGGTTGGACCACCTCCAGCCGCTATCGAGCAGCTTGGAGACAAAGTTTCGGCCCGCAAGGTAGCCGAGAAGGTGGGAGCTCCGCTTGCACCTGGAACCATAAACCCGGTAGAGAGCGTTGCAGAGGTAGAGGAATTCGTCGAGAAGTTTGGTCTGCCGGTAGCAATCAAGGCCGCCTACGGCGGCGGTGGTCGCGGCATCAAGATCGTTCGCGAGCGCTCCGAAATCAAAGAGCTGTTCGAGTCGGCCACCCGTGAAGCGATCGCTGCGTTTGGTCG
>DLOY01000051.1:4488-7233 GCA_002478545.1 Micrococcales bacterium UBA7472 | reverse complement strand
GATTCCTTCGGCAATGTCGTGGTGGTCTCCACTAGAGACTGCTCTCTGCAGCGCAGGCACCAGAAGCTCGTTGAGGAAGCTCCGGCTCCTTTTCTAACCCCGGATCAGAACAAGCGTCTGTATGAATCCTCCAAGGCAATCCTCAAAGAGGTCGGTTACCAGGGTGCTGGAACCTGTGAGTTCTTGGTTGCACAAGACGGCACCATATCGTTCCTAGAGGTGAACACCCGCCTGCAGGTGGAACACCCGGTCTCTGAAGAGGTGACGGGCTTAGATCTAGTTCGCGAGCAGTTCAGAATTGCTCAGGGCGAAAAAATCGAGTACGCAGACCCGGAGGTTCGCGGCCACAGTTTTGAATTCCGAATCAACGGAGAAGACCCAGGGCGCAACTTCTTGCCTGCCCCAGGACCGGTTCACCTGTTCCAAGCACCCAGTGGTCCAGGTGTTCGAGTTGACTCTGGAGTCGTGTCCGGAGATGTCATAAGTGGCAACTTCGACTCGATGATGGCCAAGCTAATCGTCACCGGTGACAGCAGAGAGCAAGCCCTTGAGCGTTCGAGACGCGCGCTTGCGGAGATGCAGGTTCTCGGCCTACCAACCGTGCTGCCGTTTCACCGCGAGATTGTTTCTCACCCTGCCTTCACAGCGCCAACTGGAGATTTCAAGGTCTTCACCCGCTGGATAGAAACCGAGTGGGATAACCAAATTCCTGCTTGGAGTGGTCAGGCCGAGGATCTGCCTGAGGCGGAGCCAAGACACGAAATTGTGGTTGAGGTTGCCGGAAAGCGACTCGAGGTCTCGGTTCCAAAGCGTCTGCTGGTGGGTGAGATCGGATCGGCTGCAGGTCACGCACCAAAGCGTGCCAAGAGTGCTTCTGCCTCCACCCACACCGGAGCCAAGGGCAACAGCCTTACCGCACCAATGCAATCCACGGTGGTGAAAATCGCTGTGACCGAAGGTCAAGAGGTTGCAGAGGGTGACTTGGTGGTCGTACTCGAGGCCATGAAAATGGAGCAGCCACTCACCGCTCACCGCGCCGGCAAGGTCAGCTCAATCAATGTTGAAGCTGGCACAACCATTTCGGCTGGCACCAGAATTCTGGATATCGTCGACTAGTCGATTGGTTGATGCAGGGCTGACGCAGCCTCGGCAATCGAACCGGATAGCGATGGGTAGACCGTATAGGTTCTAGCCAACTGGTCCACCGTCAATCTGTTCTCAACCGCCATCGCAATCGGATAGATCAGGTCAGACGCGCGTGGGGCAACCACAACACCGCCGATGACGGTGCCGGAGCCTACCGAGGCGTAGAGCTTGATGAAACCTTCGCGAATCCCTTGCATCTTGGCTCTTGGGTTTACCTCGAGCATGACCTTCTCAATTTCGCCTCGAACCAAACCCTGCTCGATTTCGGCCTGTGACCAACCGACCGAGGCAATCTCCGGGGAGGTGAAGACGTTGGAGGCAACGTTGCGCAATCTGGTTGGAGCAGCGACATCGCCCATCGTGTGATAGACAGCGGTGCGTCCCTGCATCGCGCTAACGGATGCAAGAGGTAGGGCGGTCGAGCAATCACCAACGGCATACACGTTAGCCCTGGAGGTTCTGGCGACCTTGTTCACGATGATGTGGCCAGTCTCGGTCAATCGGATTCCAGCCTCCTCAAGTCCAAGGCCTGCTGTGTTGGGAATAGCGCCAACTGCCATTAGACAGTGCGAGCCCTCGACAACCTCACCGGTTGCGAGAGTCACCTTGACACCGGATTTGGTGCGCTCGACTTTCTCCGCTCGAGACTGATTCAGAATCTGCATGCCGCGACGTCTGAACACGCCCTCGATCAACTCGGCAGCATCGGCATCATTACCGGGGAGAACTTTGTCGCGCGATGAAATAAGTGTGACCTTGCTTCCAAGGTCAAGGTATGCGGAGGCAAACTCTGCTCCTGTGACTCCAGATCCCACCACGATCATGTGCTCTGGAAGCTCGTCCATTTCATAGAGCTGCTTCCAGGTGAGAATTCGCTCGCCATCAGGCTGAGCGTTAGGCAACTCTCTGGGGTGTGCGCCAGTTGCAACGATGATGGTCTTAGCTTCAATCCGCTCCGGCTCACCGCCCAGGGTCGGCTCGATGATGACGTGGTGATTGCCGTCTAGTCGGCCACGTCCAGAAACGATGCGAACACCCTCCTCTTTCAAAGTGGTGAGCATGTCCTCTGACTGACTTTTAGCAAGGGCGAGCAGGCGCTTATTCACAGCAGCCATGTCCACCTCAACCTTTGGGTGCACCTCTTTACCCTCGAGCGAAAAGTTCACACCCAGGGTCTGAGCAAGTGCAACGCGTTGCGCTGCTTCGGCAGTTGCAATCAAGGTCTTTGAAGGGACAACATCGGTAAGCACCGCATTGCCGCCGATGCCGGACTCTTCGACTAGAACCACTTCGGCACCAAGTTGACGGGCAGCCCTAGCCGCTTCGTATCCGCCCGGGCCACCGCCGATAATGACAATTCTGTGTTGTATTGAGTTTGAGCTCACCCTGACATTCTGGCGTAGTTGTGGCACCCCTTGGGTTAGCTAGACTGATTTTCATGGTAAATCCGCTCAATGACGCGCAAGCTAACCCTTTTGAAATCGCCAGGCAGGCGGCCCAGCAAATTGCTGAAATCTCGGGTATCGAGAAGCACGACATCGCTCTGACCCTCGGTTCGGGCTGGGCAAAGGCAGCAGACCTGATTGGTGAAACTGTCAG
>DLOY01000051.1:0-4348 GCA_002478545.1 Micrococcales bacterium UBA7472 | reverse complement strand
GTCAAGCTACCTAGTGGAAAGATGGCCTTGGTCATCGGTGCCAGAACCCACTACTACGAAAACCACGGCGTGCGTGCTGTGGTCCACTCCGTCCGCACCGCAGCCGCTGCGGGAGCCAAAGTCATGATCTTGACCAATGGTGCCGGTGGCATCAAGCCCGAGTGGGCAGGTGGCGCAGCAGTCCTGATCTCAGACCACATCAACCTGACCGCTAACTCTCCTCTTGAAGGGGCGACCTTCATCGACCTGACAGATCTCTACTCCAAGCGACTTCGCGAGCTGGCTCGCGAAGTCGATCCAAAGCTGGACGAAGGAGTCTACGTTCAGTTCCGCGGGCCTCACTATGAGACTCCTGCTGAGGTGCAGATGGCCAAGATTATGGGTGGCCACATCGTAGGAATGTCGACGGCACTGGAAGCAATTGCCGCTCGTGAAGCCGGCATGGAGATCCTCGGCATGTCGCTGATCACAAACTTGGCAGCTGGAATTCAAACCACCCCTCTCTCACACGAAGAGGTGATCCAAGCTGGCAAAGATGCCGAAGGTCGAATCTCTGAGCTGCTTTCAAAGATCGTCGCAAAGCTCTAATGAACTACCTAGAAGTCGCCAAAGCCTGGCTCAGCCAGGACCCAGATCCACAAACCAGAGCCGAACTCGCGGCACTAATTGAGGGTAATGACGTCGCTGCCCTGAAGTCTAGATTTGTAACGCGTTTGGAGTTTGGAACCGCGGGACTTCGCGGTGAGCTGGGTGCTGGCCCAAATCGAATGAACCGAGTTGTGGTTGCCCAAGCAGCACTCGCAATCGCCAAATTTCTTCTGGCTAACAGGTCTCAGTTCCAAGACCCACATGGTGAGCTCAGTGTCGTGATCGGCTATGACGGCCGTATCAATTCAGATGTTTTCGCGAGAGACTCAGCTCAAATCTTTGCGGCTCAGGGCATAAAGGCGAAGCTTTTCGACTCGAAGGTCCCCACGCCGGTGGCTTGCTTCACGGGAGCCAGACTTGGTGCCAGCGCCACAATTGTTGTGACTGCAAGTCATAATCCGCCCAGGGACAACGGTTACAAGGTTTACCTCGGAGGCCCACTTTTTGGATCTCAACTTGTGCCACCTCAAGATGCCGAAATCGCAGCGCACATCACCGAGATTGCTGGCTCCATTCGATTCGAAGAAATTCCTATGTCTGAAGACATAGAGCTCCTGGGTCAAGCAGAAATCGATGACTACATCTCTCGTGCCAGAAAACTTGCGCTTCACGCTGCCAAGAAGGAGCTGACCCTCACCTACACCGCAATGCATGGTGTTGGTTACCGAGTTATCAAGCCCATATTCGATGGGATGAAACTGAACTGGGTTTCCGTAGCTGCGCAGCAAGAACCAGACGGAACTTTCCCAACCGTTAGCTTCCCAAATCCTGAAGAGCCAGGGGCTATGGACCTAGCTCTAGAGACAGCCGCGCAACATGGCTCGGACTTGATTATCGCGAATGACCCAGATGCCGACCGTTTGGCGGTTGGAGTCAGATCTGGGGATGGCTATCGAATGCTGACCGGTGATGAGGTTGGGCTTATCTTGGCCGAAGAGCTAGCTGGGTCTGGTCGCGCCAAGGTCATTGCAAACTCAATAGTTTCCGCAAGCCTTGCTTCTCTCGCACATCACCACGGGGTCCACTACGAACAAACCCTCACTGGCTTCAAATGGATTTCCAAGGTTCCGAACCTTGGTTACGGCTACGAAGAGGCCCTGGGCTACTGCGTGGATCCTTCTCACACTCCAGACAAAGACGGCATCAGCGCAGCTGTCGTGATTGTCGATATTGCAAGCCGGTTGAAAGACCAAGGCCTGTCCCTGATTGACCACCTAGCCAAGCTCAATGAGCGGTATGGATACCTTAAGACTGGTCAGGTATCGATTCGAGTTACCGATTTGAGTGTGATTTCAAAGATCATGCGCGGGGTCCGAGAAAACCCGCTGACTGAGGTGCTGGGAAGCTCGGTTGAGTTCGAGGATTTAGCTCTTGGCCTCAGGCTTCAAAAAACCGATGGCGTGATAATTGCGAACCAAGAACTCAGAATGATCATCAGACCAAGTGGCACCGAGCCAAAGCTCAAGTGCTACCTGCAGTACCTAGGTGATTCGGAACAGAGCGCTGCCACTGGACTGGCAAGCCTCAGGAATTTCGCAAGCGATTATCTGGATAGTCTGAAATAAAGCGTTTTACGCTCGCTGGGAGCTCTAGTGCCGCAGTCTCTGCATCAGCCGGGGTTGGCTCTCCGACCACGGTCCTCAATGGGACCAAGCCGGCCCATACCCCGGTGCCCAAATCTTCGGGTTCATCCTCAACCACTCCGTTAGAAATTTTCACCGAGGTCTCATCGAGTTCAATCTCGATGATCACAGTCGCAGCTGCTTCCTTCTTGGTGCTCGGCCGAACCTCTTGCATGCGGCCCGGCAAAATGGCATCGCTGATCGCATCAAGAGCCCAGGCCTTCTTGTCATCCGCTACCAATTTCGCCTCACCGAAGATTACGGCAGCGTCGTAGTTCATGCCCGAGTTGAAGGTGCTGCGGGCAACCTTCAATGCATTCAGTTTGGTGATTGAAATGCAAACCTTGGGATTCTGAGCCAGGGCGCGCATCAACCTTGAACCTGATGATCCATGTAAATAGAGCGTGTTTCCAACCCGGCCATAGGTCATCGGAATCACCAGAGGCGCATCATCAAAGATGATGCCGACATGGGCAACCAGATTTGAATCCAGGATGCGATAGAGCTCCTGTTGTGAAAAAGATGCTTTGTGCGCGATGCGCTTTAGGGTCGTGCGTTCAGTGCTTCCAGGTGCGGCCATAGCCCACAGATTACCCGAGCGATTGCTCCAACTTGCTGGTGAGTTCTGCCAAATCAAAAATGTTCTTCACCGGAATCACCTCGGAACGAATGCTGTCCAGTTTGGATACCAGCTCTTCAGTTGCGAGCACAATCTGGGCGGGTGATTCAGCGGCCAAGGCTTGCTCTATTGATACAGCTTGGACCTCGGCTTCAATGCCGAGTTCTGAAAGCACCCGATCAGCGTTGGATTTGAGCAAAACACTGGTGCCGATGCCCGCGCCGCAGACTGCATAAATCTTCATAGCTCGAATGTAACCTGCACTCCTTATAGAAGGCTCCGAATAACGCTCTCAGCGGAAGCATTTTGCAAAGAGTTCACAATCCCAGGGGTCGAGATCCAGGCTGCAAATTCCGCAAGGAGTTCCAGATGCGATTCTGCATCCGCGGCTGAGAGGGCGAAAAGTAGCCTGACCGGATCGTTGCCTGAGCCTGACTGCACGCCATCAGTAAACAAGGCCAGCGCGAGGCCGGTCTCCAGTACCGAGGCGGAGGGTTTGGCATGAGCTATTGCAATGCCAGGGGCAACCACAAAATACGGGCCCAGCTGCTTGAGGTTTTCAAGGACCTCGACGGTGTAGTTCGGCAGCGCTTTACCATCCTGAACGAGAAGTTCGACAGCCACTGAAACCGCGGCCTCAAAGCTTATGGCCGAATGATTGATTGAGATTGAATTTGGCCCAAATGCGCTAGCTAGCGGCACTGGCAAAACCAATCTCGATCATGTCCATCAACTCTTCGCGCTCAGGAAGACCCTGGAAAGCTGCAGCCGCAGCGTTTAGCTGGAACTGCTCCAGATCGGCCAGGCTGTAGCCGAAGGTGTCGACCAGGATCTCCAGCTCCTTGGTGAGGTTGGTGCCGCTCATCAAACGGTTGTCTGTGTTTACGGTGACTCGGAAACCAAGCTCGTACAAAATGTCGAATGGGTGATCTGCCATGGTGTCACCGAGCATCGCAAAAGCACCAGTCTGCAGGTTTGAGGATGGTGAGGTCTCGAGAGCAATCTCGCGGTCGTGAACCCACTGCGCAACTGGGCCTAGGACTACCAAATCGGTGTCACCCTCGGTTCTTGAGAACATGATGTCCTCAACCAGGCGAACTCCGTGACCGAGGCGAAGAGCGCGACCGGAGATGATGGCGTCCTTGATTGATTCAACACCGTCAGCCTCTCCAGCGTGAACAGTGACTGGAAAAAGTTCACTGGCGAGGTAGTCAAATGCGATCTTGTGACGAGCAGGCATAAAGCCCTTCTCAGCACCTGCGATGTCGAAGCCGACCACGCCATTGTTACGGTGTCGAACTGCCAGCTCTGCGATTTCTAGACCACGATCAGCGTGACGCATTGCGGTGACTAGTTGCCCGGTGCGGATGAAGCCGCCTCTAGCTTCGACTTCTTCCATGCCACGCTCAAGACCATCCTGAACGGCCTCAACGGTTTCATCAAGTGACAACCCCTTGGC
>DLOY01000063.1 GCA_002478545.1 Micrococcales bacterium UBA7472 | reverse complement strand
GCAAATCCAGCCCCTGAAGAATCGCCTACTCCAGCCGCAACTGCCGAAGCTGAGACCCAAAAGCCATCACCAAAGCCAACCAGCACAAAGACATCGACTCCTTCGCCTTCACCTACCCCTTCTGAGACGGCTACTGCCACCGGCTACACCAAGGCCCAGGTGGCACAGAAGAACTCTCGGACAGCCTGCTGGGCGATTATTAGCGGATCGGTCTACGACCTCACCGACTGGATCAACAAGCATCCTGGTGGGGCGGGCGCCATTGCATCACTGTGTGGAACAGATGCCACGGCCAGTTTTGATGCCCAGCACGGGGGTCAGGCCAGACCATCGTCGACTCTTGAGGCCTACTACCTTGGCCCACTCCTGGACTAAAAAATGATCGAACTAGACCTATCGCTTTTAGACGAAGAAATCCTCGAAAAGCACTTTTCTGGTCTTTATAACGGCCATGGAGCGAGCTCGATACCGGGTGGCCAAAGCGCTGCCAACAGGGCCCTCAATGATTTAGACATCAAGGGTTATGCAGCCAATCGCTCCGAGGTATTGCCGGTTCACTCCAGAGGGGCGAGTGTGCTGTCTCCATACATTCGCCACAACCTGCTCACGCTCCGCCAAGTTTGGGACCGAGTTGAAGGTGCACCGCAGAAGGATCGCGAGAAGTTTCGCGATGAGCTGTTGTGGCAGGAGTACGCCAGGCACCTCTATGCCCGAGTTGGAAAAAGAATGTTCGCAGCGCTCAGGTTCGAACCAGCTGGTAATGATCAAGGCGATGGTTGGAACCGCCAGATGCACTGCATCGATATGGTCGTGTCTGAACTTGAGGAAGATGGCTGGTTGGTGAACCAAACCAGGATGTGGCTGGCCTCGCACTGGAGCGTGCGCAGTGGCATGGACTGGCGCTTGGGGCAAGAGCGCATGTATCGAGAGTTAATTGACGGCTCTCGCGCTGCCAACCTGCTCGGCTGGCAATGGACCGTTGGAGCGGGAACCGGCAAGCCCTATGGCTTTGCTCGCTGGCAGGTAGAGAAGAGAGCTCCCGGGATTTGCATGCGCTGCCCGCTCAACAAAGCCTGTCCAATCCAGGAGTTCCCCGAAGAACAGATTTTGGAGCGGGTAGAACGAGACAGTTTGGTGGAACAGGACCCTAATCCAAAGCGAACTGCGGGTCCAATGACCGCCATCAAGCTTGCTGAACCTGAGGTAGTGCTACTGACCATCGATTCGCTGGGGGATAGCGACCCTGCGCTGGTCGCAAATCCAGAACTTCCCGTCGTTTTTGTTTTCAACGAGACAGCGCTCAAAGAACTGCAGCTAAGTAGCAAGCGACTGCATTTTTACCTTCAGACCCTCAAGGACCTGGCACAAAGAAGAAAGCTCCGGGTTTATTTGGGGAGCCCATACCGCTATGCGGAAGAGGTTCCGGTAGCGGTGACCTTTGCACCAGTACCTTCTTTTTCGAAGTTCAAAAAGATCGCTGAACTGCATCCTTACCCATGGCTCGTAACACCTCACGCCGGTAGTGTCAGATCCTTCAGCGCGTGGCGAGAGAAACTCCCCAAGATTCGCTAACCTAGCGAAATCGAAGGAGTTTCAAATGGCTGCAGATCAACTAATTTCATCCGGTGGACCTTGGGAGTCGGTCATTGGTTACTCCAGAGCGGTGAAGGCCGGTCCATACGTTCATGTGTCCGGCACCACCGCGACGCTAGATGGTGAACTTCAGCACAAGGGTGATGCCTACGGTCAAGCCAAGGTTGCCTTTTCAATCATCGAAAAAGCTCTGTCGCAGGTGAATTACTCCCTCGATGATGTCGTAAGAGTTCGTATCTACCTAAAGGATGAAGCCGACATGGATTCAGTGGGTAAGGCGAACGGCGAACTGTTCTCCGAGATCCGCCCTGCGCTGACAATTTTGGCCGGCGTGAAATTTATCAACCCAGAGATGTTGGTTGAAATTGAGGTTGATGCCTACAAGGCATAGACCATGAAGAAGTGGTTCAAGACTGCGCTGGGGCTGGCAATTTTCGGTGCCCTGTTACTTGCGCCATTTTCGAACTCTCTTCCAACGAGTGCCCAAACCAAGGTCTTGGACCCAGTTTTCGATGTCGCTATTGCTCAACTGCACTTGCAGCTTGCCGAGGTCGAGGAACCCGAACTCGGGCTGGAACCAGAGCCGATTGCAGAGCCGATTGACTGCCAGGCTGAGAAATGCATCGCCCTGACTTTTGACGATGGACCGACATCAAACACCTATGGCATTTTGAAATCGCTCAAGAAGGCCGGAGCCAAAGCAACCTTCTTCGCAATTGGTCTTCAGCTTCGTGCGCACCCCGAGATTGCGCGGTTGGTTGTATCTCAGGGGCATGAACTAGGTGGGCACTCGTATGACCATCGCAAGTTGCAGTATCTTTCCCGGGCAGAGTTGGAGCGAGACTTCAGCTATGTTTCAAAACTTATGTTTGAGGCCACGGGGGAGAGGCCTGAGATTTTCAGGCCACCATTTGGTGAGTATGACGATCTGGTCCAAGAGGTGGCTCAGTCACCGATGATCTTATGGAGCGTCGATCCGAAGGATTGGCTGACCAGAAACCCAGATGAAACTTACGAGCGCGTGATTGAACATGCCAAACCCGGAGCCATCGTTGTGATGCACGACACCTTGGCCTCCACAAGGTTTGCACTGCCGAGAATCTTGAAGACATTGAAATCCAAGGGCTATAGGTTTGTGACTGTGAGCGAGCTAATTGCAGATCTCAAGCCAGGTGAGGTCTATCGATCGGGTCAAAATGGCAAGTAGCGAGGTTGAGCGTTACCTTGCTCAGTTCGGGGGTCTGGGGCTGGATGCCGCAACGCGACTGCGAGCAAGATTGCTGGAATTGGTGCCAGACGGTGAGGAGGGCATCTCCTATGGCATGCCGGTAATCAAGGTCGCTGGTAAAGCGATTGTTGGATGGGCCATAAACAAAGCCCACATCGGCTATTACCCGCACAGCTCGCTGGTTTTGGATAAAGTGTCCGGGCTTGATGGTTACAAAAAATCTAAGGGCGCCCTGCAGATTCCCTTTGATCGTCCACTGTCGGACCAGGTGCTAGCTGAATTGATCGGCGTTCGCCGGGCGATGCTCGAAATTTAGAAGGTTAAATCTCGCCCGAGCGGCTTATCTGTTTACCTGCTGTTTACTAAGGTGGGATTGATGAGTTTGGCGAAAAAGATGTTTATCCCGCAGGACACCATGGTGCCGTGCGTCAAGTTGGCTGTAGACGTTGAGCTAGATGACATATCTCCATGGGCCATTGATTTTGAAAAGGCCGCAGAGGTAGTTGCTGAAGGCAAGAGCCCAGCAATGTTTGTCTTTGCGGAGAACTCTAAAGAGCTAGAGCTACTAGCCCCCAAGCTCAAGGACGCATGGGAGAAAAAGCTAACCTTCTGGGTTTTCTATCCCAAGAAGCCGCACCTGGGCACCGACCTTGGTAGAGATGCGGTTTGGAAGCAACTCAAGCTCCATGGACTTCAGGGCACCAGACAGGTCGCGGTTGGCGACAAGTGGAGCTGTATGTATTTCAAAAACAGCGGTAAATCAGATTACGTAGAGATCGTCGCCGGTTAGGTTCAACAATCTGGCATT
>DLOY01000039.1 GCA_002478545.1 Micrococcales bacterium UBA7472 | reverse complement strand
TTGGCCGACACCGCCGCTTTGAACCTTATTCCAATTGCAATCAATGCCCTCAAGGCCGGTAAGGCTCCAATCGTGTTTGGCACTGACTACCCGACCCCAGATGGCAGCTGCATTCGTGACTATGTTCACGTTCAGGACCTGGCCGAGGCTCACGTTGCTGCTGTGGATTACCTAGAGCGCGACGACCGCCCATTTGACACCTTCAATGTTGGAACCGGCGAGGGAGCCTCTGTAATTGAGGTTTTGGAGCAACTGAAGATCTCTTCGGGCATCAACTTTGAATATCAGATCTCGGACCGTCGCGCCGGTGACCCACCCAGATTGGTGGCCAAAGTAGAGCGAATTCAAGAAGTGCTTGGCTTCAAGGCTCAGCACGGACTTGAAGCAATCGTGTCCTCAGCCTGGGCCGCTAGCTAGGCACTTTCAGAACCTGACCAACCCTGATTAGGTTGGGATTGGTGATTCCATTGAGAGTTGCAAGTTCCGTCGCACTCACTCCCAGAGACCTTGCAATGCTCGTGAGCGTGTCTCCCGATTTCACCGTGTAGGTCTTGGGCTTAGTTGTGCCAGAGGACGTGCTAGGCGAAGTGGTGGAAGGTGCGGTGGAAGCCACTGGCGGGATCTTCAAAACCTGGCCGACCCTGATCGTGAACGGTGAGGTTAGGGCATTAGCCACCGCTATCGAGGTAGTGCTAACAGAGAACTTACGGGCTATAGAAGTCAGAGTGTCACCCGAAACCACCGTATAAGACACCGTTGCAGATCTGGTTGGTGTTGGTGTCGGTTTAGGTGTCGCCGATGCGGTTGGGGAAAGTGTCGGCTTTGGGGTTGCGGTAGCAGTTGGTTTTGGGGTTGGAGTCGGGGTCGGAATCACTCCCCCGAACTGGAAGCCTTCGAACTCTGCACTTGGAATATCGGAATTCGATGCCAGCACAGCGGTTGCCCCCGCCTTGGTGCCTTCCGGAATCATGCCGGCAAAGAAGTCGCTAGCTTGCACTAACCCGGGAGCGTCTCCCCTGAGCGCCGCAAACTGAGTCCAGTTTGCAATTCTTCGCTTTTTGCCATCTTCGATTAGGAACAGCTTGCCCGAGGCATCACGAATGAACTGCCCAACCGGCTTGCCGATTTTGAACGAGGCGCAGGTCGATACAGCCAGCGGGTATGCCTTACCCGGGAACTCGTCAAGAGCGGGTGCTGAGATTGGATAAAGCGTTCCGTTGTCCAACAGATACCCAGCGCCAGAACAGCTCACCTTTATGGTGTTGAAACCCGTGCGAGTGGTGAGTCGATCGAGGTCAGACTTCTCAATCGCAAACGTCGGGGCCTTGATTTGAGAATTAGCTTGGGCTTCTGAAATCATGCGAACTTTGCGGCCGAGATCATCAACTAAGAACAACTGCGAAGAGTTATTTGATCGCACCAGCACTCCGGGGGCAAACGCATTGCCGGAATTTGTGACGGTGTTGATGGCCGCCATGGGCAGTTCTATCGGCTTGTCTTGGCCAAGAAGCTCAAGGAACTCGGTTCGCATCGCGTTGGTTTGAATCGTGCTGCGAGCTGAGGCATTTACGAAGTAACTGAGCTTGTTGCCCTTGGAAGTTATGACTGCGGGAGCGGCCAGGATTCCTGAGGCATCGGGGATTTTTCTCAACGCTTCATCCGGCAGCGGTAGCACAGCGCTGGTCCAGTTTGATGGGTCGGCGACCAGCAGCTTGCCCAGTGAAGTGAGCACGAAGCTCGAACCTGCGCTGTTTGAGACAAAACCGCGAACCAACTTGGTCTCATTAGAGGCACCTAGTGCAGCTATCTCCAAAGAGACGCTGGTTGACTCAAACCAGGTGCGAAGCGGCAGTGAGGTCACCAAATTAGCGCCAAATCGGTAAGCGGTCCCCTGGTGGACCATCGCAAGATCTGAACTAGAGGCCACCCCAAACAGCACTAGGTCCGAGGCCAAAGGCGCGCCGGGGTTCAGTCCAATGATCTTTCGAACATCGAGTTTGGTTACTGGAATCGCCTCACCTCCAACGGCGCGGAGTGCGAGATCACCAACCACTGCACGGTAACTACCGCCCTCGATCCAGTAGCGGACCGAGTCGGTCTGGATTACTCGGGTCAGGTTGCCGCCACTGATGAAGACGTTTATCTGCGCTGAGGTGAGCGGGATAGCGCTGTCGCAGCTCAAACCAAACTGGTTGGCGATATTGCAGTCGACCGCGTAACGCAAGCCATCTACAAGTAGAAAGATCTCCTGGGTTTCACGGTTCTTTACCAGCTGGCGCATTTCACCTGCGGTCGTAAAGCTATCCAGGTAGGCCTGCGAGATGGTGCCCAGCGGACCGAGTGGAGCCAGGTTTGAAATCAAACGCTGGTCCGAAACCAAATACTTCTGATTGTCAACTATCAAGAAGGTCTCGCTACCCTCAGCCTTCAGCAGATAGCCACCGCCAATTGGCGATCCAAACCAGTCGTGATAGAAGCGCCAGAAATTTCGATTGCCATACGCGCTGCAGCTATCTCCCGTGCCGTAGAGATTGTCGAGAGCCGCCTTATTTGGGGTGTAAGGGGTGTAGTAGTAGAGATTCGCCGTAGCCTGCGACTTCAATGGGAAGGTGGTTGACCCGCACGAGGCCTTTGGGTTGTAGCGCATCGAAATAGTTCGACCCGGCTTCCAATAGGTGAAGGAGCCATCTGGATTTCCGTACCAGCGGAACTGCTTTGCTGCGCGATAAAGCTGATTGAAAAGACCTACGTAGACCTTGCCACAAATACCTGGATCGGAGTCTGGACAGCCAAAGCCCATCGCCGCCCGATACATGTATTCGGTTGGCTTAGTTGAGGTCACTAGGCCCTGCTCTTTCTGCAGGGTCACAATCAAAACTTTGGGGCTGATGCCACAGGCTTGGGAAATAGCAAAGATAACCTCAGCGGCACTTGCGTTCGCCTTGGCGGGTATGGCCTTGCATGGGCCAACTTCCTTGGGTGCAGTGGCAGGAGTCTCTGGGATGCTGGTTTTGTAGTTCTTAAGGCAATCAATCGCTGGATCGGTCGCACGACAGTTGCTGACGCGAGAATCCAAAAAGCTCTCTACCTGCTTCAGCGTCATCGAACCAAAGTCATAAAACACGCTGTCAGAGATGATCAACCCCGGATCGAAGGCACTCCCGGGAGGAGCAGCCTGCGCCGGGGGCGTAGCGACCGGCATGGCAATAAAACCAACAGCTACGAGCGTTGCTGAGGCGATAAGTCCGAGGAGCTTACGCACTAAGGGATCACCACCGAGCTAGCTGCCGAAGTGCCGACATAGTTATCCGAGGAGTAGCTGACGGTGACAATCCCCTCCCCCGCTACTAGTTCTTTTAGGGGGATTTCAATTGGATGACACTGGGTGTAGTCAGCGGACGGCTCCGCCTTCACGTTGAACTTCTTGTCAAAGTTTCCAGACTGGTAACGAACTGTGCAGGTGCCGCCAGTGTCGATAACCGATGGCATTCGAGCCACTACTGTAAGCACACCGAAATCCGGTTCTGCTACCGCCATGATGATTTCGACATCGGTCTTTTTGGGCTCGGGCTTCTGGGATTCAGACTCAGTTGGCTCGGGTTCCGCGGTCTCAGTTTCCGTTGGAGCTTGAGTTTCAGAGGGAGTCTCGGTAGCAGTCTCGGTTGCGGTGGTTTCGCCAGCGGGCTCCTCGGGCAGTGAAGTTGCTCCCCAGTTGGGATAGAACAAAGAACAACCGGTGAGCAAAACAGCACTGGCTGAAAGAGTTAGAAACGCAAGAAACTTAGTCAAAGCTCACCTCCGGCCAGCTTCAACCCTAGGTTGAGAAGCTTGGAATTGGCTCCAAAAACCCAGCGGTTCGCGATTATTGCAGGCGAGATCGAAGATCGGAATTCTTTTGAGCCACTATTTCTTTTAGCGATTCACGGTACTGATCAAGCTTCTCGCGAAGGGCCGAGTCGCTCGATCCAAGAATTCTCAGCGCCAACAGCGCTGCGTTTTTGGCCCCGTCAATCGATACGGTTGCGACCGGGACCCCTGCCGGCATTTGGACAATCGAAAGCAGGGAGTCCATGCCATCGAGCTTGCCTAATGACACAGGCACCCCGATGACAGGCAGTGAGGTAACAGAAGCGATCATGCCCGGAAGGTGTGCGGCGCCACCAGCGCCCGCGATGATCACACTAAAGCCCTGCTCGGCCGCACTCGATCCCCAGCTGAGCATCTGCTCGGGCGTGCGATGCGCACTCAGAACCTGCACCTCAGCCGAAATACCAAACTCTGCTAGTTGAACGTGGGCTGCCTCCATGACTCGCCAGTCAGAGTCGGAACCCATAACGATTGCAACTTTTGCCACTTAGACCTCCTGGCCTCTGTTGTAAATCAAATCTCTTGCCCTACGCGCCTGAGTCAAAAGCTCGGCTGCATCGGACCCAACCAAGTTCAGGTGACCCATCTTGCGACCCGATCTTGGTTCCTTTTGATAGCTGTGGAGCTTGATCTTGGGAAACTTTTGCATGGCGGCTGGGAAGTAGTCGACGAGATTATTTTCCTGATCAACGCCGAGCAAATTCACCATCACTGCAAAATCAGCACTCATCGAGGTATCCCCAAGCGGCCAACCTAGTACCGCCCGAAGGTGCTGTTCGAACTGTGATGTTACGCAACCATCTTGGGTGAAGTGACCCGAATTGTGAGGTCTCATGGCCAGTTCATTGATGACCAATTCACCCGTTGGAGTGATGAACATTTCTACCGCCAGAACACCAACTACACCCAAGCCTTCGCTAATTCGCTGCGCGATGTCAGCCGCGCGGGTTTGGAGAACTTCAGAACCAAAGGGTGCAACGACCTCGGAGCAAACGCCATCTTGTTGGTAGGTGCTGGCAAGTGGCCAAAGTTTGAACTCACCGCTTGCCGAGCGCGCCGAGAGTTGAGCGCACTCCGAGACAAAGTCAACTTTTTGTTCAAGCAGCAATGCACCGCCAAAGCGGTCCAGATTAGTCAGCCAATCCTCGATTTCACTCACATTTGAGATCACACGAACACCTTTGCCGTCATAGCCGCCAATTGGAGTCTTGACCACAATCTTTGGACCGTGTTCGGCGAGAAACAGGTTTACCTCTTCTGGGCTTGAAGCTCCCCGCCAGGCCGGCATCGGAAGCCCAAGCTTGGCTAATTGTTCGCGCATGACCAACTTGTTTTGAGCGTGAATCAAGGCTGCAGCTGACGGCCTGACCGCCACCCCAAGGTCTTCAAGTCTTCGAAGCAACTTTGTTGGCACATGTTCGTGATCAAAGGTGAGAGCGTCTAGACCTTGTGCGAACTCTTCAAGATTTTTGAGGTCCAGGTAGTCGCCGACCCGGTATGCGGCTTGGTGTGCACTGGAGTCAGAAGACTCAGTAAAGACCCGCAATTCGATACCGAGGTTTATGGCAGCAGGGTGCATCATGCGAGCCAGTTGCCCGCCACCAACCACACCAACTACCGGCACATAACCTCCTTGGGAACCCCTAGTTTCGCAGATGAATGATGTCGGCAGCTGAAATTACGTGTTTTGAATCCGCCTGAATGATCAGATTCCCCTGTGCGTCGATATCGACAGCTGTCCCGCGGATCTGCTCACCGGAGGGCAGCAATGCCATCACCTCGGTGCCAAGTGTGCTGGAGTGCAGTCGAAATTCCTCCGCCGTGCCAGCTATGGCCCAAGAAGCATCGGATTGAAACTTGGCATAGCGGGCGCGGAACTGAGTCAGTAGCTCAAAGAGCACCTCGTCAAAGCTTGCAACCGAACCAACCTGCTCGAGCGCCGTGGCATTCTCGGGTGCTCCAGCTTGCGCTTTCAAATTCAGCCCCACGCCCAAAATCACATCTCCAGCCACCGCCTTTGCGAGGATGCCGGAAATCTTTCGCTCGCCAACCAAAACATCGTTGGGCCATTTGATTCTGGGGTCTGCGTCTGGCGCAAAGGTCTCTACTGTTGCTCTAACGGCATTGGCCATCATCAAAGTCAGCCAACCTTTTTCCGCCTGGGCTTCGGGGCGCAGCAGTAGTGAAAGCGCGATTGAACTACCAGGCTCAGAAACCCAAGTTCTGCCAAGCCGACCTTGGCCTGCCGATTGGCTTGCTGCCACGTAGGCAGTGAATTCTGCCAACTTGGTCCTATCGGTCCGCTCCAACGCGAGATTGGTCGAATCGATGGATTCGAAGAATTCGAGCTTTGGGACAGTTTGGAGGGATTTAGTCAGCACACCAAAACGCTAGCGGAATTGAGAGTGTTGTAGGGATTCACAACGAATCTGAGATTTACTTGTAGCTAGTGCTAAAAAGCGGTGCGCTCTCGCCCCGATAAAGTAGGCGAGCAACGAGGAGCAGACGTGTCACAGAGCCCAGATCTTTCAACCACCTCAGGCAAGCTTGAGGACTACCGCGCCCGCTACAACGAAGCGGTTACCGCGGCCGGTTTAGCTGCTATCGAGAAGCAGCACGCCAAGGGCAAGCTGACTGCGAGAGAGCGCATCTCAATGCTTTTGGATGAAGGCTCTTTTGTTGAGTTCGATGAATTTGTTCGTCACCGCTCCACGGCGTTTGGTATGGATGCGAAACGCCCTTACGGTGACTCCGTCATTACCGGAGTGGGAACCATTCACGGCCGCCAGGTTGCAGTCTTCTCCCAAGACTTCACCATCTTCGGTGGCTCCTTGGGTGAAGCTGCTGGAAACAAGATCATCAAGGTCATGCAGCACGCGATCAAAACCGGAGTCCCACTGATTGGCATCTTGGATTCAGGTGGCGCCCGAATTCAAGAGGGTGTTATTGCCCTAGGGAAATATGGCGAGATCTTCAAGCTCAACACCATGGCATCGGGTGTGATCCCACAGATTTCAATCATCATGGGCCCCGCAGCCGGTGGTGCCGTCTATTCCCCTGCACTTACCGACTTCGTGATCATGGTGGATAAGACCTCCAACATGTTCGTCACCGGCCCAGATGTGATCAAGACCGTGACCGGCGAGGACGTCGGAATGGAGGAGCTTGGTGGTGCAAGAGCTCACAACGAAACATCTGGTGTTGCCCACTACCTAGCCGACGACGAGGCCGATGCCATCGACTATGTGAAGTCACTGGTTGGTTACTTGCCAGAGAACAACCTGAGCGAGAGCGTGGTCTACCAGTCTGAGTCTGAGCTAGAGATCACCGAGGCTGACAGGAAGCTCGACAGCATCATCCCAGACTCCCCAAACCAGCCTTATGACATGAAGACCATCATCGAGGCTCTAGTTGATGAAGGTGAGTTCTTGGAGGTTCAACCTCTTTTTGCCCCGAACATCTTGATTGGTTTTGCACGAGTTGATGGCGCAAGCGTTGGCATCGTGGCAAATCAGCCGCAGCAGATGGCTGGAACACTAAACATCGATGCCGGTGAAAAGGCGGCAAGATTTGTTCGCTTCTGCGACGCCTTCTCGATTCCGATCTTGACTCTGGTGGATGTCCCGGGCTATCTCCCCGGCACCGACCAGGAGTGGGCCGGTGTGATTCGCCGTGGTGCAAAGTTGCTCTACGCATACGCCGAAGCCACCGTGCCACTGGTGACCGTGATCACCCGCAAGGCCTACGGTGGTGCATACATCGTCATGGGCTCGAAGCAGCTCGGAGCAGATATAAACTTGGCCTGGCCAACCGCCGAGATTGCAGTTATGGGTGGTCAGGGAGCGGTCAACATTTTGTTCCGCGACAAAATCAAGGAAGCCCAGGAGCAAGGTCTAGACATTGCCAAAGTGAGAGATCAGCTGGCAAAGGAATACACCTACAACGTAGCGAGTCCATTCTTGGCGGCCGAGCGCGGCGAGCTGGACGGCATCATCGAGCCCTCCCAAACCAGGACCGCGATCATTCGCTCATTGCGTGCTCTCAAAACCAAGCGCGCAAGCCTGCCTCCTAAAAAACACGGAAACATTCCGCTCTAATGAAGCAATACACCCCGGAAGAGATTCAAGCCCTAATCCACGTCAAAGGCGGGGATGCCGAGGAGCAAGCTGCTGCTTTGGCAGTTGTCGAAGCGGCAATCTTGGAGTCTCGCCGCTTGGGAAGAATCGCACTTCGTCCCCCAAAAACCTCTTGGCACCGATCGCAAGAACAGCTGCGTAGTCAGCTTTCTGGTGGCTGGGGTAGCTGGTTGGGCAAGTAGTTGTCCCCCAAAGAAGGGGATAAAAATGTCCGTTTTTGGCTCGCAGCCATCAACCGATTTCAATAGCTTTTTCTAAGGACCGCAGAGGCAGCAAGGGTGCCTGGTCCTCGATCCAACTGGATCGCTGGGGTGTGGGGCGGAGAAATCCGCCCCTTACACATTTAAAGCCTCAAAAATAGATCTGGTCGATCTGCGTCCTTGCGAAGCGCAGCCATCGTTAGGCGCCAACTCTCTCCAGCTGAGGCTCGGATCACCACTTTGCCGGTGTTGACCTTATTCAGCTCACGAGCCACTCGCTTCAGAAGCTTGTCGATTTCCGGTTGGGGCAGATCATCAAAGCCCCCATCATCCAATAGCTGCACCTCAACACCTCGAGACCTGGCTGACCGGGCTGCCCGAATCAAGTCTGGGTTCATTAGTGCTCGACCACGGATTTGGTCCCGAAGCTCATGTTCTTTCAGAACCGCCTCCATGCGGTCTTTGGCAGAGAGCTTTCCCCGTCGCTTGGCAATCAATTCAAGAAGAGGCAGGGATTCGGCAAGGGTCTCCTGAATTCTTGCCTGCCGTTCTTGGCGTGCAGCAGTGGTCGCGGCGGTGGCAGCCTCGGTAGCTACCGCCTGCTCCAAGAACTCTTGTGCAGCATCAGCAGAGCGAGCCAACAGCGTCGCGGTTGCTTGGGCAGCTAGCACCAGCAAAAATGCACCGACCACACCCGAGCTAAAAGCCACATCAAGACCACCCCAAATTAGCGTCTGCACGATCAAAAACACTGTGCCGCTCCAAGCGATGTAGGGGTGTTGCCTAACCGCAACGATTGCCATGATCGTGGCGACTCCGGAGACGTGCCAGGTGGTGTACCCATACGTGGCGTTTGGATAAATAGCCGCCGACATGAAAAGCGGAACAAAAAGGCAGGCGATCAAAACCCACCACGCCACCACGTTCTTCAGGCGAAGTCCAGGCATCGATGCCACAGCCGCGATTAGTGCAGCTAGGTAGATAGCAATCGCAATTAGCGCGTATCCAACATCGCTGTAGGCAGCAAGGTTGGTGAGCCCCAAGATGGCGTGGTAAAAACCGAAGGCCAGGGTAAACAGGCTCAGGGCGAGTCGAGGAATCTGAATCATGCGGTCCACTCCAATGAAACCGTGGTTCCCTCCCCTGGAGCTGTCTTGACGCTAGCCCTCCCGCGCACAGCCTCCAGTCGGGCGAAGATGCTGGTCTTTACCCCAATTCGATCGCGTGGGAT
>DLOY01000017.1 GCA_002478545.1 Micrococcales bacterium UBA7472 | reverse complement strand
TGACTCCCCTGACATTCAGCGGGTTGCCGATGATAGGTATCAGACGAGTCATAAAGGGGATGCATATGAGTTTCACTCGCTCAGCATCTCTCTTCGCGTTCGATTGCGGATGGGAATCCAAAGGGCTGTGGAAAAGGTTGGGTATTTCAAATGCCTGAATTCAAAGTCATCGGTCTGGACCCCAACTTCGTCTCCTATAAAGACGGTTTGGAGTTGCAGCGAGAACTGCACCGCAAGGTAGTTACCGGTGAGGCACCGGATACCGTTTTGCTTCTAGAGCACTCCAGTGTTTACACCGCCGGTAAGCGAACTGAAGAACACGAGCTGCCAAATGATGGCAGCGAATACTTTGAAACCGATCGCGGGGGCAAGATCACCTGGCACGGCCCAGGGCAGCTAATCGGTTACCCAATTATGCGACTCCCCCAACCGATAGACGTTGTCAACTATGTTCGCTACCTCGAAGAGGTTTTGATCGACGTAATTGCAGAGTTTGACATTGAGGGCATAAGGGTAAAGGGCAGGACTGGGGTCTGGGTCGAGACACCGCTGGGGACTCAAAAAGTTGCGGCAATAGGAATCCGGGTCTCAGAGAAAGTAACGATGCACGGTTTTGCACTCAACTGCAACAACTCGCTCGATCCATATGACCACATAATTGCCTGCGGTATTCAAGATGCAACGACAACAACGCTTTCAATTCTCACTGGAAAGCTGATAACCCCCGCGGATGCAGCTAGCCTTGTAATGCAAAAAATGGGAGAGATACCAAATGAGCGAAAAGCCAGAGCGTAAATTACTAAGGCTCGAGGTTCGTAACTCCCAGGTGCCAATCGAGCGAAAGCCAGAGTGGATCAAGACCACAGCAAAGATGGGCCCTGAGTACCGTCAGTTGCACTCTCTCGTCAAGGACAAGGATCTCCACACTGTCTGCCAGGAGGCGGGCTGCCCAAACATTTTCGAGTGCTGGGAGGATCGTGAGGCAACCTTCCTAATTGGAGGTTCACAGTGCACCAGAAGGTGTGACTTTTGCCAGATCAACACTGGAAAACCAGCTGCGTTCGATGCGGATGAGCCAAGGCGAGTGGGCGAATCGGTCAAGCAGATGGATCTTCGCTACGCGACTGTAACCGGCGTAGCGCGTGACGATCTCCCGGATGAGGGTGCCTGGCTCTACGCCGAAACTATCCGCCAGATTCACCGCCAATCTCCGGGAACCGGCGTGGAGATTTTGGTTCCTGACTTTTCCGGGAAACCAGAACTGCTTCAAAAGGTTTTCGACGCATCTCCTGAGGTATTCGCTCACAATGTTGAGACCGTGCCGAGAATCTTCAAGCGCATTCGGCCTGCCTTTAGCTATGAGCGGTCCTTGGATGTTCTAACCCAGGCACGAAACGCAGGCATGGTGACCAAGAGCAATCTGATTCTTGGAATGGGTGAGGAACTCGAAGAGGTTTCTCAGGCCCTGAAAGATTTATACGATGCCGGCACCGACATCATCACCATCACCCAATACCTCAGACCATCCCCTCGTCACCACCCAGTTGAGCGCTGGGTGAAGCCTGAGGAGTTCGTGGCGCTGGCCAAGGAGGCTGAAGAGCTTGGCTACCTTGGCGTTCTAGCTGGGCCATTGGTGCGCAGTAGCTACCGGGCCGGAAGACTTTGGGCCAAGTCGATGATTGCAAAGGGCCGTGAGATTCCAGTTGAGCTAAAACATCTGGCGGACAAACTCGAATTCAGCCAAGCAACCGCAGTTGCATAACTAAACTACTGACGTGCCGAAAGATAAGAAGAACAAAGCCCCTGGCCGTTTCCGTCAGCTCCTGCAGGTTTACAAAATAACCGCCAAGAGCGACCCCTCTAGTGCCTGGATTGCCGCCCTTGGATTCTTGGGCGCACTCGGCGTAGGTCTATTAGCTGGTTACTTATTTGATCCAGGCAACCCATGGTCGATGGTTCTCTGGGGCCTCACTGGAACAACTTCTGGACTTCTCATCGCCATGATCATCATGTCTAAGCGCGCCGAAAGAAACGCCTACATGCGAATCGAAGGTCAGCCTGGAGCGGTGGGCGCAGTTCTGGACAGCCAGATAAGGCGATCCTGGAGGGCCAATCCAATGCCGGTTGCGATCAACGGCAAGACCAAGGAAGCTGTCTACCGCATGGTCGGTCCTGCAGGAGTTGTACTGATTGCAGAGGGCTCAGGCGCGCGCGTATCTCAGATGCTCGATGATGAAGCCAGAAAGATTAACCGAGCAGCACCTGGTGCGACCGTTCACAAGCTCAAAGTCTCTCAGGACAATGGCATTCGCCTTCATGCCCTGCTCAAGACCGTCTACAAACTCGGAAAGACTATGAATCGCTCTGAGGTCACGGCGGTAACTAACCGGCTGGAGGCACTGGGAGCAGGCGCAGGCCTACCAATTCCAAAGGGGATTGACCCAACGAAGGTCCGCGCTCCAAAGCGCAAGGGTTAACATTTCTGAAACATACCTGCGCTAGATTTCCTAGCGTTCCGCTATCCCATTAGCCATGAGAGGGCATTCCATGTTCAAGACCGCGTCCGAAGTGATCGCATACATCAAGGAAAACGATGTCAAGTTCCTCGATGTTCGCTTCACTGACCTACCAGGCGTGCAGCAGCACTTCAACCTTCCAGTTTCTCAAATCGATGAGGACTTCTTCGCAAACGGACAGCTATTCGATGCTTCTTCCATCCGCGGTTTTGCATCGATTCACGAGTCAGACATGCAGTTGATTCCAGATGTCACCACTGCTTACATCGACCCGTTCCGGATCGAGAAGACTCTTATCATCAGCTTCGACATCTACAACCCACGCAACGGCGAGCTTTACCACCGTGACCCTCGTCAGGTTGCTCACAAGGCGGAGCGCTACCTAGCCTCAACCGGCATTGCTGACACTGCCTTCTTTGCCCCTGAGGCGGAGTTCTTCATTTTTGACGAGGTCCGCTACGAGACCAAGTCCAACACCGCATTCCACATCGTTGACTCAATCGAGGGCGCTTGGAACTCGGCTCGTAACGAAGATGGCGGCAACCTAGGAAATAAGACGCCATTCAAGGGTGGCTACTTCCCGGTCTCCCCTGTTGACCACCTCGCTGACATTCGTGACGCCATCGTCCTAGAGCTAGAGGCTGCTGGCCTTGACGTCGAGCGCAGCCACCACGAGGTTGGTACCGCGGGTCAGTGCGAGATCAACTACCGTTTCGACACCCTGGTCAAGTCCGCAGACGATGTCTTGAAGTTCAAGTACATCGTGAAGAATGTTGCTCACCAGTACGGCAAGACCGCAACGTTTATGCCAAAGCCACTATTTGGTGACAATGGCTCCGGCATGCACGTCCACCAGTCCCTATGGAAGGACGGCAAGCCACTGTTCTATGACGAGGCTGGCTACGGTGGTCTATCTGACATCGCGCGTTGGTACATCGGAGGTCTGCTAAAGCACGCTCCAAGCTTGCTAGCCTTCACCAACCCAAGCGTCAACTCGTACCACCGTCTGGTTCCAGGCTTTGAGGCACCAGTGAACCTGGTCTACTCGGCAGGAAACCGTTCAGCCGCTATTCGTATCCCGATGACCGGCACCAACCCGAAGGCAAAGCGCATCGAATTCCGTGCTCCAGATGCCTCTGGTAACCCATACCTAGCATTCGCAGCGATGCTGATGGCAGGTCTAGACGGTATTAAGAACCGCATTGAGCCACACGCTCCAGTCGACAAGGACCTCTACGAACTTCCAGCCGAAGAGGCCAAGTTGATCCCTCAGGTTCCTGGCGACCTAGGTTCGGTGCTTACTGCACTAGAGAACGACCACGAGTACCTAATGCAGGGAAACGTGTTCACTCAGGACCTGATTGAGACCTGGATCGACTACAAGCGTGAGAAGGAGCTGAAGCCACTTGCTCAGCGCCCTCACCCTTACGAGTTCGAGCTCTACTACGGCGTCTAATAGCCAATAAGAAACGGGGTTCTTCGGAACCCCGTTTTTTTATGCCAAGAACAATCTCTCGAACACCTGTCGTGCACGTCTTGTCACGCCCAGGTAGTGCTCCTCGAGCTCTGCGGCGGACCCAGGCTGGTACTCCAAAATTCGCGCCATTGCCTCAAGTGCTCGCCTATCGGTTGGAAGGCTGTCGAGCTGTTTGTCCATAGCCAGCACCAGTGCGCTTCTACATCTTGAGGTTAGTAGCCAAGCTTCTTTGAGTCGTTGAGCATCGTCTTCAATGATGACGCCGGTCGCCACTAGTGCTTCGAGCGCAGCGAGCGTGCCAACTTCTCTGATCTCTGGGTAATTTCCCACATGTTGCAGCTGCTTAAGCTGTATCAGCCACTCGATGTCACTGAGCGATCCTCGACCCAGTTTGAAGTGACGCTGCGGGTCAGCACCCTGCGGGAGGCGCTCGTTCTCAACTCGGGCCTTGATGCGCCTGATTTCAAGAAGTTGCTTGGGAGTGAGCTCCTTTGGATAGCGATATTTGTCGATTAAGTTGAGGAATTCGTCAACTAACTCTTTTGAGCCACAGACCATGCG
>DLOY01000074.1:2971-11590 GCA_002478545.1 Micrococcales bacterium UBA7472 | reverse complement strand
AGAAATCAGGCTGCCGCCATCGATCCCGACTGGTCACTGACAGGTAACAGCTGGGATGAGAAGCTAAGACTCAGACCTAATTTGTTGAAGGCCATGGGTTGGAAATACCTTCGCGTTCACGCCCTTGAAATCTTTGCGACCCCGCAAGAGGTGGCAAATCGCATCGCGACCTCACTGGGTATGGACTTGGTTTCTAGGCGGGAGCCGCTTTTTGAGGAGCGTGCGTTTGAAGACAACCCAAGGGCCTGGGGTGATGGCGACGACAACAACGACGATCGGCTACGCAACGAGCGACCGCCACATTGGGGTTAGTCGCTGGAGCTAGAAGAGCCTGCGGAATCGGTGCGATAAAAGCCTGAGCCCTTGAAGGTCACACCGAGGTTTCCAAACTGCTTTCGCAATTCTCCGCGGCACTTTGGGCACTCTGATAGCGGCTGGTCTGAGAAAGACTGCTGAATGTCAAAAGCGTGATCACAGCTCTTGCAGACATACGAATAGGTTGGCAATTTTCCTCCTGGAGACCCTAATTCTAGAGAATCTCAGGCCTTGCGAAGTAATTGATTGCTGAGGGCGAAATTGCGCCATCAACCGACTGATCGTGATCCTCTTTGGGGATGCTTTCTAGATACTCAGAGTCAAAAATCACGGCAAATTTCGGGCACTTGAAACTACCCAGAGCGCGGTCGTAATAACCCTTGCCCTTGCCGAGGCGATTACCGCTGGAATCAATTGCCAAAGCTGGGACGAGCACTAAATCAATTGAGGCAGGGTTGATTGAAAGACCCACTGGTTCTGAAATAGAAAATGAGCCCTGCGTTGTCTCGCCAACTGCAAATTCGATGTTTGAGCCGATGACCCTGGGCAGACACAGGGTTCTGCCGGTGGCAATCACCCAATTGTTGAACTCGGACACATCGGGTTCATTGCTCAGTGGTGCATAACTGGCAATGGTTGTTGCCTCAAACTCCATCGCAATCCGAACCAGGTTTGCGAACAAGCCCTCACTTGAGTGCGGTCTTTGACTAACAAGCTGCTGCCGAAGGGAGGCTTTGTCGCTGAATTGCATAGCGGTAATCTTGCCAGCGTGCGAGAGAAACTGCGATTCGACCACGGGGATGTGGCCGTGAGGGCACTTTCGCGTTTTGATTTCCCAGTGCTCGACTACCTGCTGCACAAAGATCGCGATTGGCTCGAGCCGTGGGAGGCAACGACTCCCGGCATGCGGACCTTGTTGGATGTGCGGTGGTTGGTTGGAGCACTTGTGAAGCAGCACCGTAGGGGTGAATCGCTAGCCTTTGTGATTTTGTTCAGAGACCAGGTGGTTGGACAGCTCAATGTCTCAAACATTCTTCACGGATCTGTCTCGTCTGGCACGATCGGATATTGGATAGCCAGGGATTATGCAGGGCTAGGGATTACCCCAAAAGCCGTTGGACTAGTAATTGATTATCTGCTCGGAGACTATGGTTTGCACCGAGTCGAGATCGACATTAAGCCTGAAAACAAGGCGAGTTTGCGAGTGGTTGAAAAGCTTGGCCTAAGACACGAGGGGACCAAGTTGCGCTTTATTAACATCAACGGTCGCTGGTCAGATCACGAGGTGTTTGCCATCACCAAAGAGGAGCTTGATGGCCCGATTGTGAACAGGCTTTGAAACACGCCAAGGGCCTTAAAGCAAAAGTTCTGTCAAGGACATATCTTTTAGTTTGTGGGTAACTCAATCGGTCTAGGTGGCATCAGCCTGGTAGTGGCTGCAGTCGTCTGGTTACTGGTTTTTGTGCCCGGTTATGCAAACCGCTCGCAGCTCAAGGCATCGGAGCAAATGGTTCGGGCAGAAGTTAAGCAAGCACGCCTAGCTCAGCCGCTAGCCCCTGATCAAAGACTCCGTCGCCTTTTGAATACCCAGCGTGGTTTCTCAGTTCTTTTTGGACTCTCATTTTTGGTTGCAATTGCCGCCGCACTTGCCGCCGTCTCAGATGGGATTTGGTGGATTGCTTTTGCAGTTGCCGGCACCACAGCATTTCTTGCGCTTCTGATTCAACGAGCTGCCGGCACTCAGGCTGCCAAGCTTGCAGCCCAGCGTCACCGTCAGCGCTCGGCTGCTCGCGACAGTGTCAAGAGACAGGCAAAACCGCAGAGCCGCGAATGGACACCAAACCGACTGCCAGCACCGCTAACCACCAATCAAATTGGTGAGCTGAGTGCACCTTTGGCAGATGTTATTGAGATTCAAAATCCAAAACGATCTCTGACAAGTTCCGAGATAGACGCAATTCTCGCTAGACGTAGGGCAATTTAGCTTTTATACCTTAGGCTTTTCCCGATTTCCCCCACCTAAACATTTGGAGCGCGAAAAAAATGGGTTTGTTCGATTCAATCAAGAATCTAATCAAGAAGACTTCTACAACTGCGGCCAAAGAGGCTCCAGCGGTTGTCAAGGAGGCAGAGGCTCTCGTCGAGAAGAGCGTTAAGGCAGCAACCGACCTAGCAACTGACGTTGCCAAGGAGACCCTCACCGCCGTTGAGAAGGGTGCGAAGACTGTGGCCAAGAGCGCAGCAACCGCCCGCAAGGCAACCACTGCAAAGAAGCCTGCTGCCAAGAAGCCAGCCACTGCAAAGCCAGCAGCTACCAAGGCTGCTGCGAAGCCAGCGGCGAAGACTGCAGCCAAGCCAGCAGCCAAGAAGGCAACCACCGCAGCCAAGCCTGCAGTTAAGTCCGCAGCAGCAAAGCCAGCAGCCAAGCCTGCAGCAGCTAAGCCAGCTGCAAAGCCAGCAGCCAAGAAGACCACTGCTGCAAAGCCTGCTGCGAAGGCGACAACCGCAAAGCCTGCAGCTAAGAAGGCAACCACTGCAGCTAAGCCTGCAGCTAAGAAGCCTGCAGCCAGCAAGCCAGCTGCTAAGTAACTAGTTCAATACGTATCCCACCGATTTCTCCAGAGTCGGGTGTTTGAATTCAAACCCCGATTCATGAAGTCGGTGGGATGTCATTTTCTGGGAACACAGCAGAAGCTCTTCGGCTGCTAGTCCGATCACGGTTTTCATCAAGAACGTCGGAATCTTGAAGAATGCTGGTCGTCTCAGGCCCTTCGCCAAAGCCTTGATAACTTGCTCGCATGTTGCAGGCTCGGGTGCTGTCAGGTTGTAGGCACCAAAGGTCTGCTCATTCTGAATTAGATGAATAATCGCTCGGGCTTCATCCTCGAGCGATATCCACGCCCACCACTGTTTTCCGGTACCTAAGGCACCGCCGAGACCAAGTTTCAGAATGGGCAAGAGCTTGCCCAGTGCGCCCAGTTTCTTGCTCATGACCAAAGTGGTTCGGACCAAAACGACTCGCGTGCTGGCCTTCTTTGCCTCTTCTTCCCATTGAGCCGCTAGGTCGGAGAGAAAACCCTTGCCCTTTGGGCTCTCTTCGCTTAGCCAGTCATCGCCGCAGTCGCCGTAAAAACCTGATGCCGAACCTGAAACCAATACCTTTGGTTTCTTGGTCGCGTTATTGATCGCGTTTACAAGGGTGCGGGTGGAATCGATGCGCGAGTCGATGATTTCCTGCATGTAGCGCTTGGTCCATGGGATTTTGCCGGTAGTAGCGCCCGCGAGGTTCACCACAGCATCAACGGTTTCGATTACCGAGGGGTCTAACTCGCCCTGAGCTGGGTTCCAGTAAACCTCGCCTGGAGCGGCAGGCTTTTTTCTGGTCAATCGGATCGGTTCGTGTCCCAATTCTTTGAGTTGGCGGGCAACCTCAGTCCCGATCAGACCCGATGCTCCAGAAATCAATACCCGCATGCGCGCCTCTTCTCTCAGTAATACCTACAATTACAACCTGTTGATTATTCCGCCTGTGGCGGAGAACGGAATTCCCTTGAACGTCGAACTTTGGGTTTGGATCGCAACAATCGTGGTTTTGGTTGGTGTGCTGGCCGCCGACTTTATCTACCAGTTCAGAAACCCCCACGAGCCAACCCTCAAAGAGTCGGCGATCCAGGTGTCCATTTACGTGACCCTCGCACTGCTGTTCACCTTTGTCATTGGAGGTGTTTGGGGGCCGCAGTATGCCGCGGAATACATCGCCGGCTGGGTAACTGAATACAGTTTGAGCGTTGACAACATCTTCGTGTTCTTGATCATCTTCACCCAGTTTGTAGTGCCGCGTGAGCTGAGGTCACAGGCACTGCTTATCGGTATTGCGATCGCTCTGGTACTGCGCTTTATTTTCATTCTGCTGGGAGCTGCGTTCATTGAGAACTTCAGCTGGGCCTTCTACGTCTTCGGAGCCTTCTTGGTCTTCACTGCCGCGAAGTTGATTGCAGAGTTCTTCCATGAGGGTGAAGAGGACTCAAATGAAGCCGGCGGCATCGTTGCATTCATCAAGAAGCGTGTTCCAACCACCGATGACTACCACGGCAACAAGTTCGTGGTTCTGATCAAGGGCAAGAAGCACATCACGCCTCTCTTGCTGGTGATGGTTTCCATCGGCTTCACAGATCTACTGTTTGCGCTTGACTCAATCCCAGCGGTCTATGGCCTAACCAAAGAGCCGTACATCGTCTTCGTGGCAAACGTCTTCGCGCTGCTTGGTCTGCGACAGCTTTACTTCTTGCTGGGTGGACTCATGGAGCGCCTAAAGTACCTGAGCATTGGTCTGAGCATCATCTTGGCCTGGATCGGCTTGAAACTGGTAATCCACGCACTTCACAAGAACGAGTTGCCGTTTATCAACGGTGGCGAGCACGTCACCTTTATCCCGGAGATTTCGACCGAGCTGTCCCTAACGGTGATTGTCTTGACCCTGGTGGTGACGACTATTTGGTCGCTTGCCGCAACAACCAAGTCTCGTTAGTTTGAAACTCTCTTGGCAGCGAACAGAGCTGCTAAGAGAGTCGCAACGCCAAAGACAATCGAAACCAGAAGTGCTGCCTGCGGAGCAACGGCATCAACTGCAATACCCGCAAGTGCACTGCCGGCAGAAAAACCAACCAGCTGTCCGGTGGTGGTCCAACCATAAGCCTCGGCCGTCTCAGACCCTGATGTCCCTTGAGCAACCCAGAGCGCCAAGATGCCAAGTGTTGGAGCAACGCCGAGACCTGCAACAAATAGCGCGGCACCAACCCAGATCGGGTCGTTTGCGTTTATTGGTATCAAGACATAACCCAATAGTGTGATGCCGAGAAATAGCGGCAGTGCACCGCGGCCTTTGGCCCTTGGTGCCAACAGAAATCCAGAGAGTAATGAGCCGACCGAGAAAACGGCAAACATTACACCTGCGGTTGGTTTATCGAAAAGTGCGACGGCTCCAACTTCGACACCAGCAAATGACCCTACGAACAACAGGCCCAAAAAGGTGACCGCAGTCACGTTTGGGTTTTTTAGAACTCGACCGACCGAGGTCTTGGATGCCGGGATCTTGGCCGATGCAACGGACTTGTTGCTCAGAATCCAGATTGAGCCAAATATCTGAATCGAACCAATGGTGAGCAACATGGCAAGGTTTCCGAATTGGGCAGCCACCAAGGTTGCAATCAATGGTCCGATGACCCAGATAATTTCCTGAGCCGCAGCATCTAGAGAGTAGAGCTGCGGGAGAAGCGCTTTAGGCGTGATCTGAGGGTAGATGGTCCTAGCTGCTGGCTGAATTGGTGGCGAGGAGAGGCCAACCATCAGAGACAGAAAGACTAAGAGCAAAGGCTCTGGCGGCACGAAGCCCATTGCCAAGAATGAGGTGGTTGTGACAACTGTGGAGATGGCAATCACTCGCCGGATTCCATAGCGTGCCATGTAGCGAGCGAGAATCGGCCCTGATATTGAGGCACCGATGGTCTCCGCACCCAGGGCAATTCCCGCAATCGCATATGACCCGGTTACGTCCTGAATGTGGATGATGAAGGCGAGTGAAAGCATTCCGAAGGGGAAGCGAGCAACTAACTGAGCCAGTAGCAGCACTACCGACTGCGGCGCCGCAGCGAGCGACCTCAAACCCTTTTCCATTTATCCTCAAACCCAGAACGGAAACCACATCTGGATCTGCCAGACCCAGTGCGGAACTTCAAGGCCCATCCAAATCGAGCCGAAGTACAACCCAAGAAGCATAGTAAAGAGCACGAAACCGACGATTACCCTGCTGCGCTTGCCAAATAGACGCAGCTGATATCCGCGCTTTAGGTATCGCTGCAGGGCATAACACAGCGCGAGAACTAAGAAGGCTGAGAACACCACTGTGTAGAACTGAAATGTGGTGCGCTCTAGGTAGACCAACCAGGGTGCCCAGCCCGCTAAGAATCCAGTGGCGATTAACGCGGCGGTTTTGTCTAGCCGATGCACCGCTCGATAGCTGGCCCAGAACACTGCGATCACCCCACCGATCCAGATGGCCATGTTTGGCACGGCGGTGATCGCCACGGTGCAGCTATCTAGCCAGCCACAGTCCTCGTATTTTTCAAAAAAGAAGGCCGTCGGCCTGGCACTTACCAGCCACTGCAGCGCGTTTGACTGATAGGGGTGATCACTACTGAGGCCAGTGTGAAAACGATAGGCATTGAGGTGGTACTCCCATAGCGATTCCCACCAGCTTGGTTTCGCACTTCGCCCCCAACCGTCAGAGGAGAGTATCCAGCCCAGCCATGAGAGCAGATAAACCGAACCAGCGGCAATCAGCATCGTGATGGCATTCAGCACTGCCTGAAGCCAAGCAGGCCAAGTTTTCAAACCAGCGTGAGCTCTTCTCGAGATGTCAAGAAGCAGCGTTAGCAGCCCAAAAGCTGCCAAGAAATAAAGGCCTGACCATTTCGTCCCTACAGCTAGACCAAAGGAGGCGCCCGCCAGCAAAAGCCAGGGCCTGAGTGTCACGATTTTTTGCACAGCTGGCAATCGCTCTTGGTCTAGGACTATGAAGAAAAATCCCAGCAGAACAAAGAATGCAAGGATGCCATCGAGTACGGACGTTCTTGACATCACTATCGAGTGACCCTCGATGGCTAGGAACAGACCCGCGAGCACCGCGAACTTGTTTGATCGCAGCAGTAGCCTGGCGGTTGCGATGATCAGCGGAATTGCTAAGGTGCCCAGCAGTGCAACACTGAAGCGCCAACCAAAGGTAGAGTCCGCTCCAAAAAGCCACATACCCAGATAGATGATCCATTTACCGACCGGTGGATGAACCACATACGATGCCACCTCGGTGTAGCCGGTGAAGTTTCCCGCTTCAAAGCTTGGATCGAAATTGTCGGGCCAGTCTTTTTCGGTTCCGGTTTGGCCAAGGGTCCAAGCATCCTTGACGTAGTAGGTCTCGTCAAAAATCAGATTTGTTGGGTTTGCCAAGTTGCCAAATCGCAAAACCGCTCCAATGGCGGTTACCAGCAGTGAACCGAATAGCAGGAAGTGTCGAGAGCCGACTGCTCTTTCAACTAGCTTTGTAAGCTGCCCAATCACCCTTAGATGCTAGTTTGCTTCTTGTGTTGATTCTCGCTGCCACCCCAATCGGAAATCTTGGTGACGCCTCGCCTCGCCTTCGTGAGATTTTGGGCAGTTGCGAGCACCTGGCGGCTGAGGACACACGTGTAATCAAGCAGCTCTGCGGAGCATTGGGCATCAAGCTGCACGCCAAGCTCTATTCCTTGCACGAACACAATGAGTCTGAACGCATCGAATCTTTAGTCGAGTTAGCCAGGTCAAAGGATCTGGTGGTAGTCAGTGACGCAGGTATGCCAACTGTGTCCGACCCTGGTTTTCAATTGGTTCGACTAGCTGCTAACGAGGGCATTGAAATTTCGATCATTCCAGGGCCGAGTGCGGTCTTGGCGGCGCTCGCGGTCTCCGGTTTGCCAACCGACAGATTCAGCTTCGAGGGTTTCTTACCCAGAAAGCAAGGAGACCGCAAACGCGTATTCAGCGAACTTTTATCCGAGCGCCGCACCATGATCTTCTTTGAGGCGCCTCATCGCATCCTGGAGTCTTTGGAAGATGCGGCAAGTGTGTTTTCCCCAGAGCGCAGGGCATCGGTATCTCGAGAACTTACCAAAAAGTTTGAGCACACCGAACGCGGAACGCTAGCGGACCTAATCGCCTGGGCCAGGACTGAGCCCAAAGGCGAGATGGTGTTGGTCATAGCTGGTGCGGAGCCAACAAGTGCTGACCCAGAGTCATTGGCAGCGCTAGCGCTTCAAATGGCAAGTGAGGGCATGAGATTGAAAGAGGCGGCTGGGGAGCTGGCCAAGGCTCACTCGGTGTCATCGAGTGCAATTTACGATGCCGCCCTTCGGCTAAAAGCCTAAGATATCTCAGGTGTCCAAGTCCTTTTACGTTACGACCCCGATCTTCTATGTGAACGATGCTCCGCACATCGGTCACGCCTACACCGAAGTGGCGGCGGATGTTCTGACCAGGTGGCACGCACAGCGCGGTGAGGGCTCCTATCTTCTGACCGGAACCGATGAGCACGGCGAGAAGGTGCTGAGAACGGCTCTTGGAAACAACACCGATCCGAAGAGCTGGACTGACAAACTTGTGACTGAGTCCTGGCTGCCGCTGCTTGAGACCATTGACATCGATAACCAGGATTTCATCCGTACCACCGAAGAGCGTCACAAGAGTGCTGTACAGAAGTTCTTGCAGCAGCTTTAT
>DLOY01000074.1:0-2861 GCA_002478545.1 Micrococcales bacterium UBA7472 | reverse complement strand
AAAAATGAGGGTGACCTCATTGATGGCTCGGGAGATTATGCCGGTGAGCGGGTGTGTGCCATTCACTCCAAGCCCGTCGAAAAGTTGAACGAGACCAACTACTTCTTCAAATTGAGCGAGTTCCAAGACAAGCTACTCGCTCACTATGAGGCGAACCCAACCTTCATCCAGCCTGACTCCGCTCGCAACGAGGTGGTCTCGTTTGTCCGCTCAGGCCTCAGTGATCTCTCAATTTCTAGGTCAAAGGAACGCTTTGACTGGGGGATCGACATCCCATGGGATGATTCGCACATCACCTACGTTTGGTTCGACGCGCTGCTCAACTATGTAACGGCAGCCGGCTGGGCTGATGATCCAGAGAAGTTTGCAAGTTTGTGGCCAGCAGATATCCAGGTCGTTGGTAAAGACATTCTTCGTTTCCACGCGGTGATTTGGCCAGCCATGTTGATGGCTGCCGGATTGCAGCCGCCAAGGCAGGTATTTGGACACGGTTGGCTTTTGGTCGGTGGCGAGAAGATGTCAAAATCAAAGCTCACCGGTATTGCACCAAACCAAATCACTGATCAGTTTGGATCCGATGCTTTCCGCTACTACTTCATGAAAGCCATTGGCTTTGGTTCTGATGGCTCTTTTAGCTGGGAAGACCTCAACGCTCGCTATCACGCTGAGCTGGCCAACGGGTTTGGAAATCTGGCTTCCAGAACCATCGCTATGGTCAACCGATACTTTGAGGGGATCGTCCCTGCAGCCAGTGAACTAGCTGCAGCCGACGAGCAGGTAATGTCGGTGGCAAAGACTGCGGTGTCAGGGGCTGAAGTTGCGATTGACAAGGTTCAGATTCACGATGCAATAGCCAAGGCCTGGACATTAGTTGACGAGCTGAACAACTACATCACCGTGCAGGAACCATGGGTTTTAGCCAAGGATGAGGCAAATCGCGATCGGCTCGCAACGGTGCTAAACACGGCTTTGCAGGGCATTGCCTCCCTGAGCGTGCTGTTTGCTCCGATCATGCCAAAGTCCACCAGCAAGCTTTTTGCGGCTATTTGCCCAGGCGTGGACTTGGCCAGTGTCAAAATTCAGCAGGCTGCAGACTGGAAGTTGATTTCCACCGGCACCAAGCTTGGTGATCTAGAGGTTTTGTTCCCAAGAGTCGAAGAGTAAATGGAACCGATCAGGACCAGGTCTTTTTACGACGGCTCCAAGCCCGCTCACTACCCAGAGCTGCCCGAGCCCCTGGAGCTTGGCACCTACGACAATCACACTCACCTCGAAATTGCCGACGGCGAAACTCCGATGAGCGTCGCCGAGCATCTTGACGCCATGCGCGCGGTTGGAATGCTGGGCGCGGTCCAGGTTGGGGTGACTCTCGAGAGTTCTCAGTGGTCGGCTGAGGTTGCCGCGAATGAACCGATGCTGTTGGCAGCAGTAGCGCTTCACCCTAATGAGGCACCGCTGTATGAGACTCGCGTAGCCCTGGATGATGCAATTGCAGGCATCGCGCAGCTGGCCACTCAACCCAGAGTAAGGGCCGTTGGTGAGACGGGGCTGGATTTCTTTAGAACCGAGGGTGATGAGGCTCTTTCGGCTCAGCTTCACTCTTTTGAATCTCATATCGAGATCGCCAAGCAAAACGACATCGCCTTGATGATTCATGATCGCGATGCGCACTCAGATGTAGTGAAAACGCTGAAGCGGGTTGGTGCGCCGGAGCGAACCGTTTTTCACTGCTATTCCGGTGATCTTGAACTTGCTGCAATCTGCCAGGAAAACGGGTGGTACCTGTCCTTTACCGGGAACATCACCTTCAAGAAGAACCAGCACCTTCGAGACTCGCTGCTTTCGGTATCCCCGGAGCTCATCCTGATCGAAACCGACGCGCCTTTTTTGACCCCTGAACCGCTTCGTGGCAGACCAAACGCGCCCTATTTGGTACCCCATACCCTGCGCTACATGGCCAACCTGATGCAGTGGGACGTGGTTCGACTTGCCAAGCAGATCAACGACAACACCGAACGGGTCTATGGGTCCTGGGCCGAAGGCTTGAGCTGATGCTCGGAGCTGCAGAGATCAGAGAGCTAGCCGAAAAGCTCGGGATCAGGCCCACAAAGAAGTTGGGTCAGAATTTCGTCATCGACCCGAACACCATTCACCGAATTGTCGCCCAAGCCAACCTAAGCCCAGATGATGTCGTTGTTGAAATCGGACCAGGACTTGGCTCACTGACCCTTGGAATCCTGGAGCGCGTCGATTACATGATTGCGGTTGAAATAGACCCGCTTTTGGCCAGCGAACTGGAATCCACGGTTGCTAGGCATGCGCCCGGTAAAAAGGTGGACCTAGTTAGGGCAGATGCCATGAAGGTAACCCAGTTACCAAAACCCCCTACCGCTTTGGTGGCAAACCTTCCTTACAACATCTCGGTGCCGGTCCTGCTTCATTTCCTTGAGACCTTCCCCAGCATCGAAAAGGGGCTTGTGATGGTGCAATCTGAAGTTGCCCACCGCCTAGCTGCTGGACCTGGTTCCAAGGAGTTTGGATCACCCTCATTGAAGCTTGCCTGGTATGGTCAGGCTCGGCTCGCGGGAAATGTGGCGCGATCGATATTTTGGCCGGTTCCTGGGGTTGACTCCTCGCTGGTCTATTTCGACACCAGTGCTCGTCGCGACCAATCTGATCGCAAGTTGGTGTTTGAAGCGATTGATCAGGCCTTCTTGCAACGTCGCAAGACCCTCAGACAGGCGTTGGCAAATTATGCAGGTTCGCCATCGCTGGCCGAAGAGATGCTGATTCGCGCCGGTGTCTCTCCGCAGGCCAGAGGTGAAGAGTTAGACATCGAACAGTTCATCGCGATTGCGAGG
>DLOY01000023.1 GCA_002478545.1 Micrococcales bacterium UBA7472 | reverse complement strand
ACTGGATAGGGCCCAGAGTAGAGGTCGGGCTAGTTGTGCTAGTAGAAAAGCTAGTAACTGTGGGACCCAGTGCTTCGAATGTCACCGTGAAAGTCTGGGTTGACTGACCGCAGGTGTAATCAACTCCTCCCCAGTTATTGTTTCCAATCGCCGGCCTGAAGGTGATTCCACCATTCAAAGAGCATGAGCAGTTTGTTGACTGCGGGCCTATTGATAGCTCAGGGCCGCCCCCACAGCTTCCAACACTGACAACAGTTCCGTTGAAATCAAAGTTGAAGTTGCCGCTTGAGTAAGTGCGCAAGGAATCGGCAACTTGCTGCACCAGCGTCTCGCTGGTTACAGACAGCGTGCGACCGCCTGAGCTTGAAAGGGTTAATTTTTGGTACGAGCCAGTCAAACTTGATCTGTAGGTAGCCCAGGCATTCAGGTCTTCAGTTGTGGTGTTGACGTTCGTATAAAAGGTCCGAGTGAAAGTGGCAGTGCCATTTGCCTGAGCAGGCCCTATCCCCGCGAAAGTGAGAAAACCAGTCAACAGCGCAACAAGCGAACTGCTGACCCACTTCCGCATCCGTTGCGTCAAGACTCACCCCTGAACTCCTAGCAAAGAATAGGGGTGACCACCACTAGGTGGGGGACAAACGTGGGGTTATCTCGCTGTTTTTGTTATTTGTAGACACCAAGTACACGAATTGGGAACCTCAGGTACTCGGCTTTCCAACTCAGGTTGGGGTTTCTCCAAGCCAAGTCGTCGGCCAACTCCGCAAGTGAGGCCCAGAAGAAGATGTTGATTAGGTCAACGCTGAGATAGCTGATTGTGTCACCGGGGAAGGCTTTGCCCAAGAACCTTCGAAGCAGCGATGGCACATCTCCAACGCCGTGCTCGTGCAGCTGACTTCTTACCTCGAGCTCGATTTCCCTCGCTCTTCTGGGGTTCCAAGGAACGCCGGGGTTTGGGAAATGAAGCATCTCGCTGAGGGTCAATGCCTCTCGGTATCGAACATTTTCTAGCGCATCGAAAAGTGGGATGAAGCGGTCTACCTCGTAACCAGCTTTACGAAGATCGAGGATGTCTGGGTAGGCAAAGAATCTGTAGAAAGGAACGTGTGGCCTGACCGGTTGATATGGGGCTGATGTGAAACTTGCGAGTAGCGGATCGATACCTACCGCCGATGCACCCCAGGTATTGAAGGCCTCATCGGGATATGGGATCGAATCCAAATCCTCGTTCTTTTTGCTCACCGACTAATTCTCACCCACGCCAGCTGGGATTGTCATCAGTGATTCAAGCTTGAACTGGGACGCAGTTGGGAAGCTTCGCCAGTGCTGCAGCCAAAACCTCAGCCTCGCTGGGACCAACATCAACGCTGAAACCAACCTCGTCGGCACCCAACTCCTCAAGAGTATTTAGCTGAGACTCAAGAAGGCTTGGGGGCATGAAATGGTTTTTGCGATTCTGAAGGCGGTCCATCAATAATTCTCGAGATCCGACCAGGTGAACAAATACTGCGTCTGGGGCAACCGATCGAATGCGATCTCGGTAGGACTTCTTTAGTGCGCTGCAGGCGACAATTGCACCCTCTGGCATCGCAAGCGTTAGACCAACGAGGTCAAGCCAAGGCCAGCGATCTTCGTCAGTGAGGGGGATGCCGGCTGACATCTTTTCTTTGTTGCTGGTTGGGTGCAGGTCATCGCCGTCGGTGAAGCGAATGCCCAAAGCCTTTGAGAGTAGAACTCCGATTGATGTCTTGCCGCAGCCAGACACCCCCATCACCACAATCTGACAGGGGGTCTTGGCTGCGGAAGTAGTCATCGGTTTACCAGTCATGCATCGTGCCATCAATCTTTAGGCGATTGACTGGCAGGTAGGCGGCTTCGTATTCAAACTGTGAGGCTAGTTTGTCATCGTAGGTGACCCCCAAACCTGGGCTGGTGCCCGGACGAATTAGACCATCGGTGAAGGTGTACTCAGGCTGGAATACATCGTTGGTGTCTGGTGAGTGCTGCATGTACTCGGAGATGCCGTAGTTGTGAATTGCCATGCCCAGGTGCAACGAGGCTGCGTGGCCAATTGGTGATACATCGGTTGGGCCGTGAACACCTGACTTGATCTGATAGACCGCTGCGTAATCGAAGATCTTCTTCAGTGGCGTGATACCGCCACCGTGGCTGACCGGGCTGCGCACGTAATCGATTAGCTGCTCTTCAAACAGGTCCTTGTAATCAAAGATTGTGTTGAAGATTTCGCCAACGGCCAGTGGAGTTGTGGTGTGCTGGCGAATTAGTCGGAAGGCATCGGTGTTCTCGGCAGGAGTCACATCCTCGATCCAGAACAGATCGTATGGCTCCAACGACTTCCCAAGTCTTGCTGCCTGAATTGGGGTCAGACGGTGGTGGGCATCGTGCAGTAGCGGAAGCTCTGGTCCAAACTCATTTCTTACTGCCTCGAACACCTTTGGGATGTAGTTGAGGTATGCGCGGGTGTCCCACTCTTCCTCGACAGGCACGGCTGATCTTCTGGCTGGCTCATAGTCATAGCGAGCAGACGATGCTCCCTTGCCCTTGCCCGCTCCGGCCGCTGCATTTGCGGAGGCTGCAACACCGTATACCGAATTCAAACCAGGGATCGCCGACTGCACGCGAATGGCTCGGTAGCCCTTCTCCATGTGCTCGCGCACTGAGTCAAGAATCTCCGAGATTTCGCGACCAGAGGCGTGACCGTAAGCGAGGCAGCCCTCACGGCTCTTGCCACCAAGCAGCTGGTATAGCGGCATGTTGGCAGCCTTGGCCTTGATATCCCAAAGCGCCATGTCGATGGCGGCAATAGCGGTCATGGTGATGGGGCCACGACGCCAGTAGGAACCGCGGTAGAAGTACTGCCAGGTGTCTTCAATGTTGTGGGCGTCACGACCGATCAACATCGGAGCCAGGTGATCGCGTAGGTAGGAGGCGACCGATAGCTCGCGACCGTTGACGGTGGCGTCGCCGTAGCCAACCAAACCACCTTCGGTGGTAATTCTCAGGGTCACAAAGTTGCGACCTGGGGAGTGAACGAAGACCTCGGCCTTCGCAATTCTCATGTCCTTATCCATTTGTTTCTCTCTATCGCTTTGGCTTTTGATTTCCGAGCTTGGTCCAACGGTCTTTCAACTCGTAGGCGGCAGCCTTGGGCTGACGATCTCGAGTGAAAACACCCTTCTTGTTGCCAAGCACACGGAAGATCCCTGGCTTGGTTTGGAAGTCTGCAAAGTTCCACACTTGCTCGCCCACGACTGCATCAAACTCGTCGTGAACCTGGTGGCTGGCACGGAGGAAGTTGACCTGGTACTCCTCGCTCCAAGGCAA
>DLOY01000022.1:1868-4375 GCA_002478545.1 Micrococcales bacterium UBA7472 | reverse complement strand
CAGGCTTTCTCCATCCCTGCGATTTCAACCGGTGACATCTTCCGCTTCAACGTGAAGAACGAAACCGAGCTTGGCAAGCAGGCCAAGGCGTTCATGGATCGCGGGGAGTATGTACCAGACAGCCTCACCAACGCCCTAGTTCGTGACCGACTCTCTCACCCAGATGCTGGTCTTGGCTTTTTGCTCGATGGCTACCCAAGAACCGTGGACCAGGTTCACGAGCTTGACGCCATCTTGAACGAGAGTTCTCGCTCGCTTGATGTCGTGGTGCAGTTGACCGCAGACAATGAAGAGCTGATTCGTCGTCTTGCCAAGCGCGCGGAGATTGAAGGTCGTGCGGATGACACCCCTGAGGTGATTCGCAGAAGACTCGAAGTCTATGACTCTCAGACCGCGCCGCTTATCGACATTTATGCCGGTCGTGGCCTGGTGGCGATGATCGATGGCCTTGGCGAAATCAGCGAGGTTACTGAGCGCATCATTGAAGCACTTGAGGCCCGTGGCCTAAGCCGCGATGCGTAATAAGCACGAGATAAAAACCGAGGACCAGATCCGCAAGATGCGGGTTGCTGGCCTGCTGACTCAAAGAGCGCTGGACGCGGTTCGTGCCGCGATCAAGCCAGGTGTCACCACGTTGGAGCTCGATCAGATCGCGGAGCAAACCATTCGCAATGGCGGTGGAATTCCAAACTTCCAACTAGTCCCCGGCTACTACCACACCATCTGCGCGAGCGTAAATTCTGAGGTTGTTCACGGCATTCCTACCAACCGAGTGCTTGAAGCAGGAGATCTTGTCTCCATCGACTGCGGTGCTGAGGTTGATGGTTGGAATGGCGACAGTGCCTTTTCAATGGTGGTCCCGGGTCGCGATGATGCTCAGACTAAAGAGCGCCAGCTGCTAAGCGATGTTTGTGAGGGGTCACTGTGGGCTGGGATTGCAGCTCTTGCCAGAGCAAAGCGCCTAAACGAGGTTGGCGTGGAGATTGAGAAGTACATCCTCGAGCGCGGCAATTTTGGCATCTTGGAGCAGTATGTCGGCCACGGTATCGGCCGGTCAATGCACGAGGACCCAGCGGTTTTCAACTACCGCGTGCGCGATCTTGGACCAAAGGTTGAGCCGGGATTGTGTGTTGCAATCGAACCCATGATCACCGCCGGCAATCAGCGCACCCAGGTCCTAAGTGACGAGTGGACGGTTGCCACCAAGGATGGATCCGATGGCGCTCACTGGGAGCACTCGGTCGCTGTCCACACTAAAGGCATCTGGGTTCTGACCGCCTTGGATGGCGGTGTTGATGGCCTAAAGCCATTCGGCGTGACACCAGTACCACTGGATTGAAAACCTGTGCAAATTTGCCGAAGTTTTTTGATTTTCAGGACTAGCATTCGCCCGCGATTTCCCCTAGGATTTTCCCTTGGCGTTTCTGCGTGAAATCCTTTTCAAAATTTGGGTTGGTTTTTTGCGTGTCTGTGACGTCACAAAAGTAGTGAAGTGAGTGCATGGCCAACAAAGACGGCGTTATCGAGATCGAGGGATCGGTCGTTGAAGCCCTACCGAACGCAATGTTTCGCGTGGAGCTGACCAACGGACACCTAGTCCTAGCCCACATCTCGGGAAAGATGCGCCAGCACTACATCCGCATTCTCCCCGGAGACCGCGTGATTGTGGAGCTGAGCACCTACGACCTAACTCGCGGCCGCATCATCTACCGCTACAAGTAGAAAGTAAGAGCATGAAGGTTAACCCGAGCGTTAAGAAGATCTGCGACAAGTGCAAGGTCATCCGCCGTCACGGTCGCGTGATGGTGATCTGCGAGAACCCTCGCCACAAGCAGCGCCAGGGCTAATTGCCCTAACCCATAACTGAATAGACAAGAGCATCCCCAAGTCCTTTAGGGACTAACCCTCGGAAGAAGGCCGGGGCTCAATCAGCCAGGTTGAGATGGAGATGCTGCAGACCTTCTACTACACAGGAGAAAATCCAAATGGCACGTATTGCTGGTGTAGATATTCCTCGCGACAAGCGCGTGGTTATCTCCCTAACCTACATTTACGGTATTGGTCGCACTCGCTCAAGCGAGATTCTGAAGACCACCGGAATCAACGAATCCATCCGCGTGAAGGACCTATCTGACGACCAGTTGGTTGCACTTCGCGATGAGATCGAGAAGAACTACAAGGTAGAGGGTGACCTCCGCCGTGACGTTGCAGCCGACATCCGCCGCAAGGTTGAGATCGGTTCCTACGAGGGTCTGCGTCACCGCAAGGGCCTTCCAGTGCGCGGTCAGCGCACCAAGACCAACGCTCGTACTCGCAAGGGTCCAAAGCGCACCGTGGCCGGCAAGAAGAAGGCAACCCGCTAGTAGCGGCTAAGGATTTAGGAGATAGAAAATGGCAGCACCTAAGGCATCCGCTGCGGCTCGTAAGCCTCGCCGCAAGGACAAGAAGAACGTTCCAGCAGGTCAGGCACACATCCGCTCGACCTTCAACAACACCATCATCACCAT
>DLOY01000022.1:1048-1819 GCA_002478545.1 Micrococcales bacterium UBA7472 | reverse complement strand
ACCATCACCGACCCAACCGGAGCAGTTATCTCCTGGTCATCTTCAGGTGATGTTGGCTTCAAGGGATCACGTAAGTCGACCCCATTCGCAGCCCAGATGGCAGCTGAGTCAGCTGCACGCAAGGCGCAGGAGCACGGTCTAAAGAAGGTTGACGTATTCGTGAAGGGCCCAGGCTCTGGTCGCGAGACTGCAATCCGCTCTCTTCAGGCAGCAGGCCTAGAGGTTGGCTCAATCTCCGACGTGACCCCACAGGCTCACAACGGTTGCCGCCCTCCAAAGCGTCGTCGCGTCTAATTAGCGCTCCGAGCCCAACCCACAACTAAAGATTCACGCATTCAGGTGACCCCCCTGAGTGTCAAGACGAGTATCAAATAGCGGGTACTCAGATGAAAGGAACCGAATAGTGCTAATTGCACAGCGCCCAACTCTGCACGAAGAAGTACTTGGTACAAACCGTTCACGTTTTGTACTTGACCCACTAGAGCCAGGCTTTGGCTACACCCTAGGAAACTCCCTCCGCCGCACCCTTCTTAGCTCCATCCCAGGTGCTGCAGTTACCAACATCCGTATCCAGGGTGTTTCTCACGAGTTCTCGACTATCCCAGGTGTCAAGGAAGACGTTGTTGAGGTAATCCTGAACATCAAGAACCTGGTTGTCTCCTCTGAGCACGACGCTCCAGTTGTTGCACACCTCTCCAAGAACACCGCAGGTCCTGTGACCGCAGCTGACATCCAGGTGCCAGCCGGTGTTGAGGTTCACAACCCAGAGCT
>DLOY01000022.1:0-886 GCA_002478545.1 Micrococcales bacterium UBA7472 | reverse complement strand
CAGAACCGCAACCCAGATGCAGAGGCTGGCGTTATCCCAGTCGACTCCATCTACTCCCCAGTTCTAAAGGTCTCCTACCGCGTTGAGGCAACTCGTGCCGGTGAGTTCACCAACTTCGACAAGCTAATCGTCGACGTTGAGACCAAGCCATCGATTGCTCCTCGCGATGCAGTCGCATCCGCAGGTTCAACCCTGGTTGAGCTATTCGGTCTAGCCAAGGAGCTAAACAGCGAGGCTGAGGGCATCGAGATCGGTCCAGCACCAGTTGAGGTTGCTGCATCAAACGAGCTTTCAACCCCGATTGAGGACCTTGACCTAACCGTTCGTTCCTACAACTGCCTAAAGCGTGAGGGAATCAACACCGTTTCTGAGCTGATCGCACTGAGCGAGGACCAGCTGATGAACATCCGTAACTTCGGTTCCAAGTCTGTTGACGAGGTCCGCGAGAAGCTTGCAGGTCTAGGCCTTCGCTTCAAGGACGCAGTTCCAGGCTTCGATGGCGCCTACTTCGGTGGCGGATTCGACGACGACCAGATCTAAACGCTTAGAAATCCAAGGAGAAAGAAATGCCTACCCCAACTAAGGGCCCACGTCTCGGAGGCGGTCCAGCCCACGAGCGCCTAATGCTAAACAACATGGCGACCTCGCTGTTCAAGCACAAGCGAATCGTCACCACCGAGACCAAGGCAAAGCGTCTACGCCCAGTGGCCGAGCGCCTAGTGACCTTCGCAAAGCGCGGAGACCTAGCAGCTCGTCGTCGCGTTATGACTCAGATCCTGGACAAGGGTGTGGTTCACGAGCTTTTCACCGAGATTGCACCACTGGTTGCAGAGCGTCAGGGTGGCTACACCCGCATCACCAAGCTCGGCTACCGCAAGGGTGACAA
>DLOY01000058.1 GCA_002478545.1 Micrococcales bacterium UBA7472 | reverse complement strand
ATTCAGAACCGATTTGCTTGGCAGCGTTGGTGAGCTCTATCAGTGACTCATAGTTGAACCAGGCGCCATCTGCCTTGAAGGAGATTTCCTTGGTTGGTACAACGGCCTTGATAGTGATGCCCTGAAGGTGAGTTAGCTTGCCGTGGGTTGAGGTGATCTCAACGTCATACTTTCCAGGGGCTAGGTCCTTTGGAAGCTCGACCTCTAGTTCGGATGCAGAGTTGATCTTGTAAGTCACAGCAGCGCCGTTGATCTTCATCGAGGTAATGCTATCTAGCTTCTTACCTGAGGTGACGAGCTTGTTTCCTGCGAGGGTTGCCGCACCGAAAGAAGAGAACTCTGGGCCTGCGTACTTTGGGGCGCTCGAAGATTGGCGGCTTTGACCCGGAGGTGTCTGAGCCGCTACCAAACCAGAGGCATTCAGATATACGACGATCGTCGCATATCCCGCATGAGCGATTCCGTTTGAGCCAGCCGGTCTGCTGACCTCCAGGTCGATTCTTTGAGGTCCATTGGATGCTGCGCTCGCTGTCACCGTCAGTAGACATCTTGATGCGGCTGAGTTGGCCTGCGGCGTGCTTGTTGAAATCGTCATTCCCTGAGGTGCACCTCCAAGCATTCGGCAGGTAAACAGCGACATGTCAACTGGACCTCCCGGTGGGGTCTGACCGTAGACCATGATTTCGTCGGAGCCCTCAACATCAAAGTTGATAGCGAAGGGGCTACCTACGGCAATGTCGAACTTCATGCCAGCAGTCGGCTGTGCAAAAGATGTCCACGTTTCCGGACTTGTAACAGAGATTGAGATAGAGCCAGCGGTTCCGCCAGCACCGCTCCTTGTGTAGGCCGTAGTTGCCCAAGCGGATGAGGTGAGAACGAGGGAGGAGGCCACGGCTAGACCCATAATGATTTTTTTCATGAAGCAATTCTGTGGGGCTCATCCGAGCACATTGCGCTGTGAATTCGGCTACCCGCACATAACCCGCGACACGCTAAACGTTGAAGCGGAATTCGACCACGTCGCCATCTTGCATGACGTAGTCCTTACCCTCCATGCGAACCTTGCCTTGAGCCTTGGCATCACTCATTGAGCCCGCCGAATCAAGGTCATTGAATGCGACAACTTCAGCTTTGATAAAGCCTTTTTCGAAGTCAGTGTGGATTACGCCAGCTGCCTGAGGGGCCTTCCATCCCTTGCGGATGGTCCACGCTCTTGACTCCTTGGGTCCTGCGGTCAGGTAGGTCTGAAGCCCCAGGGTTTGAAAGCCGATACGTGCCAGCTGGTCAAGACCAGACTCGTCTTGACCTAGCGATTGAAGCAGCTCCTGGGCTTCTTCTGGATCTAGGTCAATAAGTTCACTTTCGACCTTTGCGTCAAGAAACACAGCCTCTGCTGGGGCTACTAGGTCGGCAAGTTCTTTCTTCTTTGCTGGGTTGGTTAGAACGCCCTCATCAACATTGAAAACAAAGAGGATTGGCTTTGAAGTGAGTAGCCCGAGGTCCTTGATAGGCGTTAGGTCAACCTTGGAAAGAGATAGTGGCGTGCCATCGTTTAGGACCTTGATAGCTTCATCGATGGTCTCTAGCGTGCTTGGGTCAACCTTCTTGCCCTTGACCTCTTTTTCAATTCTTGGTCTGGTTTTCTCGAGAGTTTGCAGGTCAGCCAGGATCAACTCGGTGTTGATTGTCTCGATGTCACTCTTCGCATCGACCTTGCCATCAACGTGAACGACGTCTGAGTCGGCAAATCCTCTTACTACCTGAGCAATTGCATCGGCTTCTCGGATATTCGCTAAGAACTGGTTACCCAAACCCTCACCGACCGATGCACCGCGCACGATGCCGGCGATGTCCACAAAGGAGACAGGAGCTGGCAAGATGCGCTCGGAACCAAAGATCTCAGCAAGGCGGTTGAGCCTTGGGTCTGGCAGGTTCACTACACCGACGTTGGGCTCGATAGTTGCGAACGGGTAGTTTGCTGCGAGCACATTGTTCTTGGTTAGTGCGTTGAACAAGGTGGACTTACCAACGTTTGGTAGTCCAACGATTCCGATAGTTAGGGCCATTCGCCAAAGTTTATTGCTTCATAATTGCGTTCATGGGTTTGGAGTTTGTAGCTATCGACTTTGAGACGGCCAACGGCTCCCCCGCCTCTCCCTGCGCAGTTGGATTAGTTAGGGTGCGGGACGGCCAAATCCAAGAGTCGCTATCTATGCTTTTTCGACCCCCATACCCAAATAACTGGTTCCACGAAGGCAATATCCAAGTTCACGGCATCCGCCCAGAGGACATTGTCGACTCTCCGGACTGGGAAGAGGTCTTGCCAGAGCTGCTGCTTTTTACCGAGGGTTTGCCGTTAGTGGCCCACAATGCAAGTTTCGACATGGGGGTATTGCGGGCGAGCGCAGAGGCAGTGGGTTTTGATTTACCCGCACTGAATTACTTCTGCAGCCTGAGCATTGCAAGGAGAACCTATGCACTGGAAAGCTACCGACTAAATGCGGTGGCGTATGCGATTGGCCATGAAGAATTTCAACACCACGACGCTCTTGCCGACTCGGACGCCTGCGCCAGGATCATCCTGCACGCGGCCAACCGCCACGATGCGGACAGTGTCGAAGACTTGTTGGCAGCTACGAAACAGCAGCTCAAGCCTTTAGTTGTCTGACCCGAGTGAAATACTGACCGACATGGATCAAATTTTCTTCGTTGGCCTCAACGCCGCAGTCATAGGTGTAATTGTTGGTGGACTGATCGGATATCGATTTGCCAAGGCCAAGTCCCCTGCAGTTGACACCGAGGCCCTGACTAAGCTCGCCGCCCTCGAAGCGACTAATTCAGCTTTGCGGGAGCAGCTGGCAAAGGCTGACACTCAAATTGCTGAGCAGAAACAGCTCACCGAGCAGGAAAACAAGATCCTCGTCCAACTTGCTCCCGTGAAGCAGCAGCTAGAGCAAATGCAAACCACTGTTCAAAGACTCGAGCGTGAGCGTTCTGAACAGTTCAGCTCTATCTCTGAGCAACTCAGGGCAGCAATCGAGACTGATGAGAATCTGCGCAAGCAGACCCAGCAGCTTTCCCAAGCACTGTCTTCTAACTCACTCCGAGGCGTCTGGGGTGAGGCGCAGCTACGAAAGCTCGTGGAACTAGCTGGACTAATCAAGCATGCTGATTTTGCTGAGCAGTCGACGATCTCCACCTCGGCGGGAGCTGGTCGTGCCGACATGGTGATTAACCTGCCTGGCGGCAAGGCCCTAGCGATTGACTCCAAAGTTCCTTTCAACTCTTACCAAGAGGCCTCCTCCATTTCTGAGCTTGCAACCGGTGAAGAGCTTGAGCGCAGGAAGCGTTTACTAGACGAGCATGTCAAGGCAGTTAGAAAGCACATCGATGACCTCGGCTCAAAGGCCTACTGGACCGGACTTTTAGCATCACCGGACTTTGTAGTTTGCTTTGTGCCCTCAGAATCTCTGCTGTCCGCTGCACTTGAGGCAGACCCCGCAATCTTGGAGTACGCGTTCAAGAAGAATGTGGCCCTTGCCTCGCCGGTCAGCTTGTTCTCAGTTCTCAAAACGATCAATTACATCTGGCGTCAAAATGCCGATGAGACTCAAGTCAGAGCGATGATTCGCCTGGGCCGTGAACTCTATGAGCGCGTTGGAAAAGTAGCTCAGGTGGCTGACAAACTGGGCCGGTCATTGACCTCGACGGTCAAGGACTACAACGCATTTGTGTCATCACTTGAATCCAGAATGCTGGTCACCGCCAGGAAGCTCAACGATCTAGATGAAAATGAGCTGGGGACTGAGGATCTAGCTAGTCCAAAGGTCATTGAAGAATCGCCAAACACGATTACTGCAAAGGAACTTGAGAGCTAATCTCCAAGCCGAAATGAGGCTATAGTGATTGGGTTGCGCCTACAACGATGTGAGTGCTTTCTATAGTCTTTCTCACATCAAGGAGATTCCTAATGGCTGGCAAAAAATCGCCAATCGTTACTCTTACCCCATCACCAACGTTGGATCGCACCTACTTCGTGAAGAACCTGGTTGAGGGTGGAGTCAACCGCGCAGAGCGCGTGGGTGAAGAGCTTGCCGGTAAGGGAATCAACGTCTCTCGCGGTCTCCACCTTGCAGGAATCCCAGCCCCTGGAATTGTCCCAATTGGAAATGCTGATCCAGGAGTTCTGGAGCGCACTGGCTCGGGCTTTCTCACTCCCCTATGGATTGAAGGCACGCTGCGTGTGTCAACGACCGTTGTCGAATATGACGGCCCAACCACCAAGATCAATGAGAGCCCACGACCTCTAAACCAGAAGGATTGGGACGCGGTTGTTGCTCTTACCGAAAAGACTGTGACGGACAACGAGGCTGAGTGGCTTGTAGTTGCCGGAGCGCACCCTGACATTGTCGAAACCGGAACCGTTATCGACCTTCACCCTCTTTTTGACCGCATGCACGCTCTTGGCGTGAAGGTAGTCCTCGACACCTCAGGTCCCGCACTTCGCTACTGGGCCCAGCAGGGCAAAGCTACCGTCATGAAGCCCAATGCTCACGAGCTCGCAGAGTGCGTGGGGCGCGATCTAAACACCATCGGTGATGTCATCGATGCAGCACGTGAACTGAACGACTGGGGTGTCAACTGCGTGATGGCTTCGCTTGGAGTGGATGGCATCATTGCCGTCACCAAGACCCACGCGATTCACGCCTACACCGCACCTGTCAAGGTGATCAACACCGTTGGTGCTGGTGACTCCACCATCGCAGGTTTCCTTTCTGCCGTTACCACCCACCCAGCAGGCCCAACCGACTTCGGAGTTGGTTTTGATGTTGCCGAAGGCATCGCTGCTGCTGTGCAGTGGGGCGCTGCGAAGGTTCAGCAGCCAACCAGCGGCCTACAGTCCATCGACAATCTCGTAGAAGCAACCGTAGAGCTAATTCCAGACGCTTCTCGCCTGTTGGGCGAGCCAGCCAAGGCCTAAGTAAGGAGCCGAAATGGCAGTTGTAAATTCCGAAGAATATTTAGAGATGCTAGACCGCGCCAAAAAGGGCGGTTTCGC
>DLOY01000073.1:6537-14105 GCA_002478545.1 Micrococcales bacterium UBA7472 | reverse complement strand
TCGATGGCGGCAGCCTGATTTCTGTATGAGGCAGCCAGAGCAACTCTGCCCGCGAAATTTAGCTCAACACGAATTCCCAGCTTCCTCAATCGAAGCGCAAGATCTCTCAGAAGCGGATCCGGATCCCCCGCTCTGGCTTCAGACATAAATGGTGGTGCGATGAGGTCCTTCAACCAGCGCTGATTCTCTGGCAAAGAGCCGCCGGCAAAATCTTCGAAGTTGTAGCAGGAAACTACGGTCAATCGCTTGCGAGCCGATGCGATTTGATTCACCATCCACCTTGCCGCGGCAGCGGAATTGAAATCTCCAAGCGATCCCGAGATTTTGCCTTCTGGTGTCCTACCAAAACCAACCGAGAAGATAACCCGATCCGCAATTCGATGCACAACCTCACTCATGCCCAAGACCTCAAATCTTTCGCGGCCGTGAGCATCAAAAAACTCGGCGATTTGAGGCTGACTGGAAAGTTCTTTTTGAAGCGCTTGATGGATTCGATCAGCGTGGGTCCTGGACGGAGTTACGACCATAAGGGACTCAGTCGGGCTCCAGCGGGCATGGTTTGTGACGAGCTCTACCACCTTGGCGACCTCGGCATCTAGTGACTCGGTTGCACCCTCAATAGTTGAGGTGGCATGCGCTCCAGTGGTGATCTCAATCTGCTCCAGGTTTGATGCGCCGTGGAAAGACTCTGAACTTGGTTCGAACACCAGTCGCTCTTTATAAAAAGTTTGATTCAGATAAGTGCCCAGGACCTGGCCTTGAATTCGGTAACTGTGGCGCAGTGGGTAGCTAGCGCAGTGGGCGCTCACCAAATCGAATACCGAGGCGCGATTGTCCTCGCTCGGGGTTGGGTTTGCTCTGGCAATGGTTTCAAAGCTCTCCGGTGCCGAGATGACCGGGTCGCCAAATGCAATGACCTGCTTGGCCATAGTCAGGGCAGTTGATGCTTCAGCCACCCCGGTAGCTGCGGCGTCAAGGACGAGCAGCGCATCGAATTTGTAACCCCTGAGCTGATGTACCCGAAGTGGTGAGGTGATAATCCCTGTGCTAATTGCATCCCACACTGCGCCCGCGCGCTTAGCGGAGACGACATCGATTGCCCGGGCACGCAGTTGGTTTCGAAGCTCGTCTGCTTGAGCCTGATTGGCAGCGAGCGCACTCTTCCAACGAAGTGCTAGCACGCCACTTAGATGCTCCGAACCAGCTTCAACCAATTGGTTGGAAACAGCCTCGAAGTTGGCTTCCAATTGCGCGATTCGATCAGCGTCGTACTCCAAAATCTCTGGGTTCGACTTCACCAGCGCTTCCAGGGCCGACTGCCACCAGCAAAGCTCGAACTCTGATACAGCACGCAACTCGTCTGTGGAGAGCTTGCAAAGTTCTAGGTAAAGGTCGAACAATCCCCGCTGCCGGAGCTTCTCAACCGATGCCATGCGATCGATATAGCCGGTCAGAATCTCAGTCTTATCAACTAGATCCTGGAGCTTCTGGCCAAGCTCATCGAAGTTCAACTTGGTGAGCAGCGGCAGATCGGGGTTTGGATCTAGGTGGCGCTGCAACAAAGAGACAACGGAGTAGATCTGATCGAACTTCTGCTTCGCGTCATTCAGACCCAGCGGCACGCTAGGTGGAGCCTGAGTGGTGTTGATTTCAAGCCAGAGCGAGCGTTGCTCTTCTGCAGCTGCGAGCGCCGAGTGCAAGTTTGCAATAGTCGCCCCAGGTCGGACAAACTCCTTGGCAAGCTTCTTGAATCGGCGACGCTGAGCACCTGAGAGCTGACCGCGTTCACCCCTTGGGGCAGTGGCAAGAATCATTTCAGTGAGCGGGCGGTCAAAAATCTGCGGCTTGAACTTATCGAGTGTCTCGCGAATACCGATTAGAAGACTGAGCTGCTTGGACCAGTCCTCGATGGTCTTTGATGGAATCAGGTTCTGATCCTGCAAATAACGGTTGACCTGGTAACTCAAGAGTCTGAATTCTTCACCAGCGAGTGACTTTGCGGCATTTAGAGCAGCATCAATTTCCGCCACGGATGCAAAGTTCGCCCCAAACCAAGGTGAGTGTTGCGGTCCATAGCTAAATACCCCTGCGGCATGGGCCTGAGCGACCAACTCCGCACCTGAAACCCTCAGCTCGGGCAGCAGATCTGGTCTAATTCGAGCGGAGTTTGTAGGCGGCTCCTCCTCCCCAGCAAGTGCCGCCAAGGTCTTTAGCGCTTCAAAAAGTGATACCCCGGTTAGTGCATCTGGACTAGATACCTTCTCGAAGTAGTTCTTTACCTCAGCCTCTGCCGATAGTTGACGAAGTCGCAGTGGTTGAAGCTCAACCTGTTTCGCTTTTTCGTTTCTTGAGATTGCAGCAACGGTGTCAGACCAAAGATCATTTGAGCGCAGGGCCAAACCCGCAAGCCCATGCTGAGACAGTCGCTCGGAAAACTCATCGATGGTTTGCTCTCTGGGTGCGATGATCAGGGTTCGCTTGCCCTGCAGTGCAAAATTGGCGAGAACGTTTATAGCGGTCTGGATGTAGCCACAGCCTGGGAGGGTTTCGACTGCGAGTGAGTCTCCCGCGTTCGCAGCTCTGATGACCTCTAGCTGGTAGCTATCGGCATCGGCGACCAGAAGGGCATCGACAGTTGGTCCGCCCACGGATTCGAAACTTTGCCTCAGCTCTTGCGGGATCGTGGTGAGCAGTAGATCGGGAACAAAATTACCCAGCACCAGCAGGTGATCAACGCTTAGAGCACTTTCCTGTAATTGCGCCTGGACAAATGGCAAGACCGCTGAAGGCAGTAGGTCGGGTCCGGAGCGCAAGATTGAGAGCAGATCGCGGTCCTGAAAGTCTGGTCGCTGGCTGCGAATTAGCGAACTGGCCTCGGGGTTCAATATCGGGTCTGACCCCAGTCGGATCTCAAAGTCATCGCCTTTAGCTATAAGTTCAACCGGCCACAGCGCCAATGGCACCTGCCGCTCTCCGTCGGCGATGAGCCCTGCCGCGATAAAGCATGCCTGGACCCCGAATGACTCGGAAATTCGCTTTGACTTAGTTCGAATTCGCCTTGCAGCACTCAGCGATCGAGCCTGCGCTACACCGTCTCGAACCAGATTCGAAATTGTGGTTTGGCGCGCCGAAACCAGTTGAGCCATGCCGCCTGGGTGTGCCCTCGAAAGATCAATCTGGCCAAAGCTGGAGACTTCAAAACTTCTCAGCGGATTAGCGCCACCGATCCGGTCAAGGTCAGCTTTGAGAGTCGAGAAGTCCACCTCTAAATCCTAGAAGTCTGGGGTTGAGAATCACCCCGGTGAGCTAGAGAGTCTGAAACTGCCGTTCAAAATACCCTGAAGCAAGACGGTAATCTATAGCTCTAATTTGGCCTCGTAGCTCAGTGGATAGAGCAACGGTTTCCTAAACCGTGTGTCGTAGGTTCGATTCCTATCGGGGCCACAACTAGGCAGCTTGCTGGTAACTGAGGAAGTCACGCCAGTGCGGCTCTTCTTTCTCAGCTCCTCGAACGGTCCAAATAACCCCAGTTGGCATCTTCGGCGTAATGCGAAGCTCCCAGCCCATTTCCGCGGGCGTCTTGTCGCTCTTTAGGTTGTTGCATCGAAGGCAACAGGCCACGAGGTTCTCCCAGCTATCTGCCCCTCCGCGAGATTTGGGCAAGATGTGGTCGATGGTATTTGCTGTTTTTCCACAGTAGCCACATCGGTGAGCATCCCGCCTTAGAACCCCGCGACGTGAAACTGGGATCTGCCTAGAGTTTGGAATCCTGACATAGCGCTGAAGCAGAATAACGGCTGGCACCTCAAAGTCATTGTTTGCACTTCGAACTCTGCCCTCACCTACCCCCGCCAAAATAGTCGCCTTCTGATTCAGAACAAGAACCAGTGCTCGCTTGAATGACACGACGGCGAGCGGTTCATAACCAGCGTTTAGTACGAGGGTGCGCAATCTTTTCTCCTTGTCGAAATCGCCCACATGGTTTGTAGGTTTTCGAGTTGCCTGGAAATAAAAAACGCGCCGCAAAACGCGACGCGCAAAACACTTCCGCTTGGTATTGCGGGGTGCTGGTGAAGATGAACCCAGTTGCCCAACTTGGCTTGTTGTCTAGCTGGCATCTCACACCCCTTCCGCAACCAATAGGTCAACACTTGAGCAGAGATTACGACTTGAAGTTGAAATTTACGACTTAGAAACGCTGAACGTTTTCTAACGTTTATTTAGTCGACAATGTCGACAAAGCGCACGATGTGATAGCGCTCAGTGAAGATCGGGGCTAGCTTGACTCGGTCTCCCGGCTGTGGGGCATGGTAGAAATTGCCGTTGCCCGCGTAGATGCCGTTGTGGCTGTAGTCATTGAAGACCACGATGTCACCTGGCACCGCGTCTTCCAACTTGATCTTCTTGGCAAGCTTGGATTGCTGATAAACACTGTGGGGCAGTGCGACACCGAATTGTGAATACACGAACATCACATAGCCCGAGCAGTCAAAACCAAGCGGTGTTTCGCCACCAAACACGTATGGCACACCGACCAATTCGGCGGCAGCCTTCATGACACTTCCGCTGGTCACGGTCGTAAATCTTGGCTTAGCGAGGTAGTCCTCAAAGGTTGGACCCGTGTAGACCCGGCTGCGACGAATGGTCACCTCAAAATCTTCAGCATCTGCCGGAGTGAACTCACCTCGGGTGAATTCAACATCGGTGCCAATTGCAACCGAGAGTTCCTGGAGCTTCGGTGCCTGAACACTGTGGTCTCTTGCCATGCCGGTTAGTGCAGTCACCTCTGGGTCGTATCCATAGGAGGGAAGGGCAGTGGTGGCCATCAGGCCAGAGGCAACAACCATGGTCAAAACGCGACGAAGCTCAGGCGCCTTGATCGACACCTTCACACTCTTGCGCGAGCGCGCCTGGCGTAGGGCCTTGCGCGATAGCTGATGACCAGCTGGTTGATTCAAAAGGAATCCTCCGAAAACTTCTTTGGAACTTCCGCCTTGCGAGTATAACTCAGTGTTCTATTTTGCTCAGGAATAGGTGTGACGCAAGTTGAAGGTCCAACACCATGCCCTCTTCCGAGTCTTTGTTTACCAAAAACCAGCTCTGTGACACATCAAGGTGCACCTTTGAGCCAGGGAGCAGATTCAGCTCCCGTAGCTGATTCAGGAACTGATAGTCCAGTTGCAGAGGCTCGCCGATGCGAGCGAGCACATAGTCACCAGTTGGCAGCTCGGCGACGGCCGTTACCTCAGCTGGCTTGGATGCCGAGTAGCCAAGTAGCTCTAGACCCGGCACTGGCATTCCATATGGCGAGGTACTTGGGTCAGACAGGATGGTCAGCAGCTTTCGCTCTACTTGCTCGCTCATCACGTGCTCCCAGCGACAGGCTTCCTCGTGAACCAGGTGCCATTCCAGGCCGATTACTTCTACCAGGAGCCGCTCTGCCAGCCGATGCTTTCGCATGACCTCAATCGCAGTGAGTCTGCCCTCATCGGTAAATTCCAAGGCTCGATCGTCTGCGACTTTGAGGAGCCCATCACGTTCCATGCGAGCCACCGTCTGAGAGACAGTTGGACCAGAGTGCTCCAAGCGCTCGGCGATTCGAGCACGCATCGGGGTGATGCCCTCTTCCTCAAGCTCCAAAATGGCCTTGAGATACATCTCAGTCGTGTCAATCAGATCTGTCACAAAAACCCCTCGCTGCAGCCTTCAGACTAATACCCCCGCACTAAACTTTGGCTATGCCAGAGCTAGTTATTGACCCCGCCCTATTGCCAAAAGATGGTCGCTTCGGATGCGGTCCATCTAGAACCAGGGCGGAGCAACTGGCCAACTTCGTTTCTGAAGGTGCTGCCCTGATGGGCACCTCGCACCGCCAAGCACCGATTAAGGACATGGTTGGTGAGATTCGCCAGGGCCTACTTGATCTATTCCGTGCTCCCGAGGGCTATGAGGTAATTCTTGGCAACGGTGGATCGACCGCATTTTGGGATGCAGCTGCGTTTTCACTAGCAAAGCGCAAGGCGCAGGCCTTGGTGCACGGTGAGTTTGGTTCAAAGTTTGCAAGCTCACTTTCAGCCCCATGGCTTGAATCCCCTACCGTTGTAAAGGCCGACCCGGGCTCCCGCGCAGAGCTCTACCTAGAGCCAGGCGTGGACCTTTATGTCTACCCGCACAACGAAACCTCAACCGGTGTGATTGCCCCGGTGGTCAGAGTTGTCGGAGCGGACGATGCACTGATGCTCACTGACGCCACCAGCGCAGCCGGAGGCGTTGACTTCGATCTTGCGCAGACGGACGTCTACTACTTCGCTCCCCAAAAGAACTTTGCATCCGATGGTGGACTTTGGATCGCTATCGCCTCACCAAAGGCAATCGCGAGAATCGAAGAGATTGCAGCTTCAGATCGCTACATCCCAGAATTCCTGAGCCTAAAGGTTGCTCTGGATAACTCGCGCTTGAACCAGACCTTGAACACTCCTGCGATTGCAACCCTGTTTTTGCTAAATGATCAGATCAAGTGGATGAACTCCCAAGGTGGCTTGAGCTGGGCAGCAGCCAGAACCAAAGAGTCTTCCGACCTGCTCTACAACTGGGCAGATAACCACAAGCTAGCGAAGCCTTTCGTTTCAAACCCAGATCACCGCTCTCAGGTGGTGGTCACAATTGACTTTGACGAGAGCGTCGATGCAGCCAAAATCGCCAAAATTCTGCGGGCCAATGGAGTGGTAGACACTGACCCCTACCGCAAACTTGGAAGAAACCAGCTGCGCGTGGCGACCTTCGTGGCGACTGAGCCTTCGGATGTAAGGGCACTAATCAGCTGCATCGACTTTGTGCTGGAGCACATGTGAAGCTGTTTGTGAAATTTGATGACCGTAAAGAGTCCCCAGAACCTGAAAAGGTAAACGCTAAGCGCGTTGTGCTACTCGGCACCCTCGCCTGGGGCCTGGTCCTCGTGGTTCTCGGAGCGTTTTATCCTGCGCTGTCTAACGCGGGTCTTGAGTGGTGGCTTCACACTGCTCTGGTCGGAGTTGGCCTCGGACTCGTTGGTCTCACCATGATCCCCAAACGCTGAGGTCAAATCTCTAATTAATTCATCGGCTTCAGCGTCGGTCTGTACTCGACCTGATTCCTTGAGTTGCTTGCGGAACTCCGCAAGGCGCTCAGCCCATGGCACCCAGGCTGGAGCAAGCAGTGCCCCTTCACCGGCAAGCAGGTTAATTTCCGAGACCGTTGCCTCTTTGCGCTTGTCGACCTGAGTGAAGACAACTGACCAATACCAGTTCTTATAGCTTCTCAGGGTGCAGTCAAACCTAAGCTCCACCGCGCCCTTGGAGATCTCGAACTCACCCAGAAACTCTCCGACGGAGCCCTGTTCCGCAGTTTCAGCTAAAACCGCCAAAGCGGTGGCTAATTTATCCTTCAAGTTCGTCGGCTACTCGGCGCAGCAGCTGGGCAACCTTGCGAGAGTGATTTGCCTCTGGGTACTTGCCACGCTTTAGGTTTCCACCGATTTGGTCCAGAAGTCGGATCAGGTCCTCGGTGATAATGGCGAGGTCTTCTGCAGG
>DLOY01000073.1:0-6366 GCA_002478545.1 Micrococcales bacterium UBA7472 | reverse complement strand
GAGATGTGCAGGAAGACTTCGCTGCCATCGTCTCCAGCGATAAAGCCGAAGCCCTTGTCGTCATCGAAGAACTTAACTTTGCCGGTTGGCATAGATCACCACTTTCCTTGGAACGGCGATAAGTGTAACCGAAAGGTAAAGTAAACGGATGGTCGAAAGAAAGCGCATTGAAATAGAGTCCTTGCTCGCCTATGGTGCGACGGCTCTGATCGCCCTTTCTATCCTCTCGATTTTTGCCACACTGCTGGCTGCCCTTTTCGAATTCGACACCATTCCGCCGATCATCGTTCAGCTTCCACTTGTGGGGTTACCGGTTGGATTCCTGTTGATCATCACCCTGCTGATCGTTTCCGTTGTGAAGCGTGGCAAAGCGAATCGGAACTAGTTGAGCGAGCTACTTGCGCTTTCCGCGGTCCTCAAAGGCCTAGACCCCAACACCCTCGCTAAGTATTTGCCCGGCAACGAGTCCGTAACTGACCTTCTGGATTTGGCCAAAGTGCTACTCACAAAGAGAGAGCTTGAGAAGCGCATTCGCACCCTGGATAAGGTCGCTCTGGAAAATCTCAAGGCCGGTTACGTCTCGGTCGAGCTGCAATCGAATTTGCTGGCAACCGATTCAGTGTTCGAGGATGCCAAATCCTTGGCCCATGAGCTACAGCCGGTGAAACTTGGCTACCAGCTAGCACCGGGTCACGGTGCCGGACTTAGTGCCTACCAGACCCTGCTGGCGCTCACCGAGCTGCTGTTTAGCTTTGAAAAGCGACTCTTGGTGCCCGTAAAGGCAGGACTAAGAGCACCGGATGCTCGAGAGATTGGCGAGACCCTAAAGCTGAACGCCCAAGAGGTGCAAACTGTATATCAACTCGGTGTGAGCTGCGGCTTTATCCACCAGGCCAAGGACCGGATCCACGCTACGACCCGGGGCTTTGCCTGGCTCGAGCTAGATAACCAAGAACGCTGGCTTCAATTAGCTCAATCGGTCCTCGACCTGCCAAAGTTAGACCTCTCTGATGCTCCCCTCCTGGATCAGATTGCACAGCAGTATCCGCTCATCGATCCAAATCAGCTCAAGACGCTAAGGTTTGCCGAGATTCTCGGGCTAACGCAGAACCTGATTCCAACCGCAGAGCTGAAAGACCTAGCCGGTGAATGGATCGCAAATGAGCTTCCTGAAACCAGTGAAAGGTTCGTGGTTCAAGGAGACCTGTCCTTGATGACCCTGGGTCCGATTAGCGCAAAGCTGCATCGATTGCTAGACGTGATTGCTCAGGCAGAGGATTTAGGTCTGGCATCCAGATTCAGACTTAGCGGACTCACAATCTCACATGCACTCGAATCCGGAATGAGCATCGCTGAAATTCGCTCGGTGCTTGAAAGAAGTATCCAACCCCTTCCTCAGCCGGTTGAGTATCTGCTTACCGAGAGCGAGATAAGGTTTGCGGCCATCAAGATCTCCGATCTTGGTTCCGCCTCTTTGATTCGTGCGAGCGACGGCATTCTGCTCAGGCAAATTCTGGGTGAGCAGCTTCTAAGGCCACTGCTTTTGGAGCCCAGACCCGAGGGTCTGATCTCCAGGCTGGATGCCGAGATCGTCTATTTGAATCTAAGGGCTGCCGGTTATGCCGCGACTCGAGTGGATCACGAAGACCGAGTGCTGTCACCTCGAGCCGCTGCCATCGAAGTCAACGAGCCAGTTAAGGACTACCTGGAGCTTGCGACCGCGATTGCAACTCGTGAGGCCAGTGAACCCAGTGGCGATGATGTGCTTCGACAACTTCAATTTGCCCTTCGCAACAAACTCAAAGTCGGCGTGAGAGTCAGCTATCCCGATGGTTCTCAGCGCGAACACCTCATAGAACCACTTGGTCTTGCAGGATCTCGGGTGCGCGGTCGTGACACCGCTAAAGAGGCAGAGATTACCCTGCCACTTGGGAGAATTACCTCAATCTGGCTCGCCTAAGCTAGAGGGATGTCTTTGGGGCCACTAATCGTTCAATCAGACCGCACGGTGCTGCTTGAAACTGATCACCCAAATGCTGAAATCGCACGACATGAATTGGCTATTTTTGCTGAGCTGGAGCGAGCCCCAGAGCATGTCCACACCTACCGAATCACCAAGCTTGGACTTTGGAATGCCAGAGCAGCTGGACACGATGCCAGCTTCATCTTGGAGGTATTGAACCGCTACTCCAAGTACCCCGTCCCGCAAGGTGTCGCTCAAGAGATCGAGGCAACCATCGCTCGCTTCGGTCGCTTAGTTATAGCAAGGGATGCTGAGGGTTTGGTACTTAGGTCCGATTCCAAGGCAATCCTGGCCGAGGTGGCATCAACCAGGCGAATTGCAGATTTGCTAGAGCAAGAGGTCGAGTCGGGTTATCGAATTCGCGATTGGGCTCGCGGTCAACTAAAGCAGGAGCTGCTCAAGCTAGGTTGGCCGGCTGAAGACAGCGCGGGATTCACGCCTGGCACGCCAATGGAAATTGAGTTGGTTGAGGGTGATTGGCAGCTTCGCGACTATCAACTTCAGGCCGCTCAAAAGTTTGAGCTCGGTGGCAACGGTGTCGTGGTTTTGCCCTGTGGCGCGGGTAAGACCATCGTGGGTGCGACCGCAATGTCGCTGATTAAAGCGAACACCCTGATCCTTGTCACCAACACCGTCTCAGCCAGACAGTGGCGAGCGGAACTTCTAAAGCGCACCAGCTTGTCAGAGGATGACATTGCAGAGTACTCGGGTTCCAGCAAAGAAATTGCGCCAGTCACTATCGCGACCTATCAAATCCTCACCACCAAGCGCAAAGGCGACTTTGCACACCTTGAACTATTGAACGCGCGCGACTGGGGCCTGATTGTCTATGACGAGGTTCATCTTTTACCAGCGCCGATCTTCAAGATGACTGCAGATTTGCAGGCTAGAAGAAGACTTGGGCTAACAGCGACCCTGGTCAGAGAAGATGGACGCGAGTCTGATGTCTTTTCACTCATCGGACCTAAACGCTTTGATGCTCCCTGGAAAGATATCGAAGCCCAGGGCTACATCGCCCCCGCAAAATGCTTTGAGATTCGGGTGCCGTTGCCTGACGAGGCTCGCATGCAGTATGCGATTGCAGATCAGGACACGAGATTCAAAATTGCAGCAACTGCCGATGCCAAAATCAACATCATCAAGCAGATTCTGAAAAAGCATCAGGCTGAACCAACCCTGATCATCGGTCAATACCTGGAACAGATCGATCAGGTTTCGAACGCGCTGGACATTCCAAAGCTCACAGGTGAGACCCCGGTTTCGGAGCGCGAACAGCTTTTCCAAGACTTTCGCAAGGGAAAGCTAACCGCTTTGGTGGTTTCCAAGGTCGCCAACTTCTCGGTTGATCTTCCAGAGGCGTCCGTTGCGATTCAAATCTCCGGAGCATTCGGGTCTCGGCAGGAGGAGGCTCAGCGCCTTGGTCGACTTCTGCGCCCGAAGGCCGACGGCCGCAGCGCAAGCTTCTACACGTTGGTTGCCAAAGACACTGTGGAGCAGGACTTTGCCCAGAATCGTCAACGCTTCCTAGCCGAGCAGGGCTACAGCTACGAAATCTTGGACGCCGATCAGATTTAGCACAGACGACTCACAGGAAACATCCAGTAACTGTGAGAATACTTACCGCATGACCGCTCTAAAAGTTCTCGTTGTAGATGATGAACCAAACATCAGAGACCTGCTCTCTGCTTCCCTTAGATTTGCTGGCCACCAGGTAATTACCTCCCACAATGGCACCGATGCGGTGGCCAAGATTATTGATAATCAACCTGATATCGTGCTGCTTGATGTCATGCTTCCGGATGTCTCTGGATTCGGTGTCACCAAGAAGATTCGCTCGATGGGTATCGAGACTCCGATACTGTTTCTAACCGCTCGTGATGACACCGAGGACAAGGTCACCGGTCTCACGGTTGGCGGCGACGACTACGTCACTAAGCCTTTCAGTCTTGACGAGATCATGGCACGCATCTCTGCCATCATGCGACGCACTGGCAAGGACCAGGTCGCGGAATCTGTGATTCGCGTCGGAGAACTGGAAATGAATGAGGATGCGCACGAAGTGACCGTAAACGGTCAACTTGTTGACCTCTCCCCCACCGAGTATCAATTACTTCGCTATCTAGCTCAAAACCCCAACCGAGTGCTGACCAAGGCTCAAATCTTGGATCACGTCTGGGAGTATGACTTCAATGGCGAAATGGGAATTGTTGAAAGCTATGTCTCATACCTGAGAAAGAAGCTAGACCCACTGTCCTCGGAACCACTGATCATCACCAAGCGTGGAGTTGGATACCTACTTAAGGGCCCTAAGAACTAAATGAAGAGTCGGCTACTGAAAGCCTGGGAGCGAGTATCGCTTCGGGCCAAGCTGACGACCCTTTCCGTTGGTTTGATTGGTCTTTTGCTTTCAGTATCCAGTGCAGGAACGGTTGCCCTGCTGAGCACTTACCTGCAGCAGAACACCGACACCCTTTTGATCACTACCGCTAACTCATTGCGCACTGAGAATCCAGCAAGACTTGAGGCTCGGGTTGCCCAGGGTGCCCTGAGCCTGCCCTCACTTCCCTCCGACTACTACATCGCGATTTTGGATAGTGAGGGTGACCAATATCTGGGGCTAGTGAGCTCGGCCGGCAATCAGCGAGAAGTCCCCAATTTCACCTCGCTTGATTTGGAGGCAGTGATCGCGACCGGTGGTATTCCTTTCGAGGTTCAGGTTGAACGCGAGGGTCTTCGAGATGACACTTGGCGTGTGGTAGCCCTTCCGCTGGACCGGGCACTTGGTTCGGTCGTTGTAGCGCTCCCCACCAACACCAACCGGCAGATTATTCAGGAGTATGGCGCGATTGGTGGAAGGTTTGGAATCTTCCTTGTTCTACTCTCAGGCCTGAGTATTTGGCTCACCATCACGTCAGCGCTACGACCTCTAAAAGAGGTCGAGAGAACTGCAGCATCGGTTCGCAGCGGTAAGTTCTCCTCTCGCCTAGTCGAGCGAGATGGCAAGACTGAAATTGGTCGACTAAACCGAGCGCTCAACTCGATGCTTGACTCCATCGAAACCGCAGTGCGCGGTAGAGATAAGACCCTTGATCAAATGCGCAGGTTTGTCTCTGACGCCTCTCACGAACTTCGAACACCACTCGTAACCGTTCGCGGCTACGCCGAGCTTTATCGGATGGGAGCGCTGAGAAAGAAGCAAGATGTAACCGAGGCCATGCAGCGCATTGAGTCTGAAGCCATACGCATGACCGGACTAGTGGAAAGCCTCTTGACACTTACCCGCATGGATGAGCAGGGCAACCTAAAAACCTCTGTCGCTGACATCGCCCAGCAGTGTCAGCTGGCGATTAGGGATGCAGAGGTTGCCCATCCGGGACTGAGATTCAGCTATCAAGGACCGACAGAGCTGGAATTGGAATTTGATGCAGACCGCATCAAGCAGGTTTTGACCAACCTCTTAACCAATGCCTCTCGGTTTGCTCCCGAAGAATCTGAGATCACACTCGAGTTGATCAGCGAAACGGATGGGGTCACCATCAAGGTGATTGACCACGGAGAGGGCATCCCCGAAGCCCTTCGGGTGCAGATTTTTGAACGCTTCTATCGCGCCGACAATTCACGTAACCGAGACACCGGCGGCTCAGGACTTGGTCTGGCCATTGCAAAATCTATCGTGGAAGCCCACGGGGGCAAGATTTGGGCGAGTGAAACCCCCGGCGGTGGCGCAACGTTCACGTTTACGCTGCCCAGAACCACTTCCAAGAAGAACTAGTTATCCACAGCTCAGTCAGCTGGGGTTATCAAATCTTGAAAATCAATGCAGATTTGCCGCATGACATTTTTCACAGTAGACAGCGAGCGCATCAACGCCGCAAACACAAGCATTCAGGCCACCATAACCAGGCTCCAGACCGAGGTCTCCAGCCTTCACGGACAACTCAGCGCGCTTCAGGACAGTTGGCAAGGAGTTGCATCAACATCGTTTCAGGAGCTGATGATGCGGTGGCGAACATCATCGGACGCTCTGGAACAGAATTTGGGGCAAATCGGTCAGGCCCTTGCCTTGGCTGCCTCCCAGTATCAAGAGATTGAGCAGGCCAACCAAAGGTTGTTTCTATAAATGAAAAAGCCGGGGCCAATGGCCCCGGCTTCCCATTGGAACTATTTAGAAGTCCATTCCTGCACCTGCATCGGCAGCTGGTGCTGCGGCAGGTTCTGGACGCTCGGCAACAACTGCCTCGGTGGTTAGGAACAGACCTGCGATGGAGGCTGCGTTCTGCAGAGCAGAGCGAGTCACCTTCACTGGGTCGTTGATACCAGCCTTGAGCATGTCGACGTACTCG
>DLOY01000037.1 GCA_002478545.1 Micrococcales bacterium UBA7472 | reverse complement strand
GGATCAACCGTCATTATCGGAGAGGGCGATGGAGTGGTCTTCGATTGGGATCCGCTCGTTTCATCTGTGGCTGAGCTGGCCGATGCAGATCCGCTAGATGGTAGTGCGCGACGCACCAACCAGCAACGCCGCCAGGAGTACTACGACATGATGGACGCTCGAGCGCGTGGTCGTGCCGAGCGTGAGGCGGTGCGAGAGTCGAGCGTGTTCGTGGAGGATGAGATTGAGTAACGTCTCTAGAATCGCCAGCTCAAAGCGCGTTGTAATCAAGGTCGGATCCTCCTCGATCACGGGTGAGAATGAGTCGCAACTGGATTTAATTGTCGATCTGGCCGTGAGGCTGATGCGGGATAAAGAGGTAATCCTCGTAAGCTCCGGAGCAATTGCCACGGCATCCCCAATCATTGGTCTGAGCGCTAAACCAGAGGATCTTGCAACATCGCAGGCGCTTGCCAGCATTGGCCAGGCAAGGCTGATGTCACGTTATGAAGCATCATTGTCGCGCTACGGCAAGTTACCGGGTCAGGTTCTTCTGACCGTTGACAACCTGAGTGATTCAACCTCTGCGGCCAATGCTCTTGGTGCCCTAGAGCGCTTGATTGAGCTCGACGTGTTACCGATTATCAACGAGAACGACTCTGTGGCTACCCAGGAAATTCGCTTTGGTGACAATGACCAGCTAGCTGCCCAGGTTGCAGCGCTGGTCCATGCAGATCTTCTAATTTTGTTCAGCGATATCGAGGCGCTTTACACCAAGCCACCAACACAGCCAGGGGCCGAGCCGATTGCAGTGGTCCCATTCGAGGGCAGTCTGGATGGGGTTGAGATCGAAGGATCCTCAACGGGTTATGGAACCGGAGGTGCCCTCACCAAGGTAGCGGCAGCCAGGCTGGCAACCGCGTCGGGCACTGGAGTTATTTTGACTGCAACTAAGAACGCAGTAGACCTGGATGTCACACCTCACACCCACACCTGGTTTGAGCCAAAAGCCTAGGATTCTCTTATGTCAGCTGTAGAGCTAATTCAATCTGCCAAGAATGCCTCTGGTCTCCTTAATCGAGCCAGCACGTCTCAGAAAAACGCTGTGCTGGCAACGCTGGCAAACCTTCTGGAAGCAAATGCGAGCGAAATCATTGACGCAAATGCCACCGATCTTGCAAATGGCGTTCAAAACGGCATGGCTGTGGGTCTGCAGGATCGACTCAGACTCACGCAGGAGCGCATTGCTGCTTTGGGCAGAGCTGTTCTCGATATCATCGCTTTGCCGGACCCGGTCGGGGGAGTAGTAAGCGGCAAGACTTTGGCCAATGGCCTCAAAATCTCGCAGGTACGTGTTCCTTTCGGTGTCATTGGCATGATTTACGAAGCCAGACCTAATGTGACTATCGACATTTCAGCACTTGCTATCAAGTCCGGTAACGCACTGGTTTTGCGAGGAGGCAGCGCTGCGGAGAACACCAACAGGGTTTTGATTGGGCTTGTGAAATCTGCTCTTGAGCAGCACGGTTTCAGCCCAGATGCGATTCAGACAGTTGATGCTTTCGGTCGCGATGGAGCTAAGGCAATCATGACCGCACGAGGTTTGGTCGATGTCTTGATTCCGCGCGGTAGTGCGAATCTGATTCAGACAGTGGTTCAGGAGTCCAAGGTTCCCGTTATCGAGACCGGTGATGGCGTGGTTCACATCTATGTGGATGAGTCTGCTGATCTTGAGAAGGCAGTCCCAATCATCCTGAACTCCAAGATTCAGCGCCCTTCAGTTTGCAACTCACTCGAGACGCTATTGGTGAACCAAAAGGTGGCGAGCAAACTACTTCCAAAACTCGCGAAGGGTCTTGCTGAGGCTGATGTAACCGTTCACGCCGATGCGGAAGCTAAGGTTCTGATGCCGGGTGCTGAGCCTGCAACTGAGGAGGACTGGAAAACCGAGTACCTCGCTCTGGAGCTAGCAGTTCGAGTAGTGGCTGACTTAGATCAGGCTTTGGAACACATCGCGAAGTATTCGACCAGGCACACCGAGTCAATCTTGACCGAGGACATTCGCTCTGCCGAGCGCTTTTTGTCAGAGGTTGACTCCGCAGTTGTAATGGTGAATTCGTCTACGCGCTTCACCGATGGTGGAGAATTCGGATTTGGTGCCGAGGTCGGAATATCAACGCAAAAGCTTCACGCTCGCGGACCAATGGGACTTGAGGTATTGACCAGCACAAAGTGGTTGGTTCGCGGCGATGGTCAGGTCCGTAGCTAGACTATTGAGAGATTACGAGGAGTTCTCATGTTTTCATTTCTAACCTCTGGCGAGGCAATCATTCGCCACACTGAAATTCCGATGGAGCCGATCATGTACGGCATCATCGCAATGGGCGCATTCCTGGTATTGGGTTTCATCACCTGGTCATACCGCAACGTTGCCAACCGTCACTCTCACAAGGCAAGCAACTCCGCTCACCACTAATTAGCCGATGACTATGCGCAGGCCAAGAATTGGCGTCATGGGTGGAACCTTTGACCCAATTCACAACGGCCACTTAGTAGCCGCAAGTGAAGTAGCTTCGGCATTTGAACTTGATGAAGTTGTCTTCGTTCCAACCGGGCAGCCTTGGCATAAGAAAACTGTCACCGCCGCCGAGCATCGTTATCTGATGAGCGTGATTGCGACGGCGGCAAACCCTAGATTCCGCGTTTCACGCGTCGACATTGATCGCCCAGGAGTCACCTACACCGTCGACACCCTCACTGATCTCAAGTCGGAGTATCCAGATGCTGAGCTGTTCTTCATTTCTGGAGCGGACGCTGTTCTGCAAATTTTGAACTGGAAAGAAATCGACCGAGTTTGGTCACTGGCGCATTTCGTGGCAGTCACTCGCCCTGGGCACAGGCTGGAGCTGCCCCAAGCCCCTGCCGGGTCTATCTCAGTTTTAGAAATCCCAGCGCTTGCAATCTCCTCAAGTGACATTCGCGATAGAGTTCCGCAGACGAAGCCGATCTGGTATTTAGTGCCTGATGGCGTGGTTCAGTACATCGGTAAACACGGGCTATACAAGGAGGCGCAATGACACAGTTCATGACGCGTCGTGAGCGCCGAGAAGCCGAGCGGGCAGGGCTAATTCAAGTCACTGATTCTGTTGTCGAGGCACAAGTTGCCTCCGATGAGGAGATCTCGGCGGAAGGAATTTCAGAGATCGCGATCGCACCAGAGGTGATCGAAGCCCCGGTTGTGATTCAGGCATCCGAGCCTGAGGCTGAACGAACTGAAACGCCCTCTTCTGCACAACCATTTCTCTCTCGGCGTGAGCGAAGGCTGCTGGAGGAGCAGGGTCAGAGCGCGGCTCCAGCCCCTGCCATTCCAGCAACTACTAATCCGACTCCGACCGTTGTAATACCGGATGTTGAGATGCCGGTTCTGGAACCCGATCATTCGATCGAAGAACCGGTTGCCGATTTCACAGGCTCGAACCTGTTGGCAGAACCCAGCACCCAATCGATCATTTTGGACATCGCCCCTGAGGCAATTGCTATTCCGCTTGAGACCGGCGAGATTTCTACCTCTTCATCCGGTTCCATTGAGATCATCGCTGAACCGATCACTGGAGCTAACACCGCAGGACTCGATGGAATCGAACTGGACCAAATCGACACGATGGATGCTGTCACGGGCGTCATTTCAATCGTTGAGCCAATCAGTGCAATCGAAGTAATCAACCAACGTGCGTCACTTGGGGTTGTCCCCGAGGCCGTTTTGAAAAAGGGCTGGTGGCAACCATGGGCTCTTGCTGGACTCGGAGGAGTACTGGTATTCGTCACCATTTACGCTGCAATCACCATCATCGCCGCACTAGGGAACTAATTGACTGCCTCTAAATACTCCATCGAAATCACCCAGGCCGCAGCTGCTGCAGCTGCAGAAAAGTTAGCGGAGAACCCAGTCGCGCTTGATGTGAGTGAGCCTTTTGCCCTTGCCGATGTATTTCTAATAGTTTCTGCTAAGAACGAGCGCCAAGCCGCCGCCATTTCGGATGCCGTAGAGGAAAAGTTGCAGCAGCTGGGAGTAAAGGCCAAATATCGCGAGGGTTTAGCGGCTGCCCGTTGGATACTTCTGGATTTTGGAGACCTCGTCGTTCATGTCATGAATGAGCAGGAGCGCGAGTATTACTCACTGGAGAGACTGTGGCGGGATTGCCCAGTTGTTCCTCTTGCAAATTAACTGTGTAAGATTGTCAAGTCTTTGGGCCTGTGGCGCAGCTGGTAGCGCACCTGCATGGCATGCAGGGGGTCAGGGGTTCAAGTCCCCTCAGGTCCACCAATTTCGACGATTTTTATCCTCGAACCAAAGCCGCTAATTATTCTGACTCCATTTGCCGAAGTCTTGAAGTAGTCCCTCAGTAATCGAATCAGGGCTTCGTTTGCCTTACCGTCAATTGGCTTCTCCTTGAGAAAGACATCAAGGTACGGGTCGTTCGCTACCACGCGATCACCCGACTTGGAGCCGGGCTTTACTCGAACCGAAATACGCACATCCACACTCTAGGGAATAGAATTTTGTCTAGGGGTCTTTACTTAAGCAAAGGAGTAAACATGACCATCAATCCAGCCGGCATTCACCACGTGACTGCAATTGCATCCGACCCACAGCGAAACGTTGACTTTTACACGAAGGTACTCGGACTTCGCCTTGTGAAGCAGACCGTGAACTTTGACGCTCCCAATGTTTGGCACCTGTATTACGGTGATGAGCAGGGGTCACCTACATCGATCCTTACCTTCTTTCCATGGCCTGGCGTAGCGAAGGGAAAAAATGGTGCCGGTCTTACAACCGCAACCTCATTCTCTGTTCCGCAGGAGTCGATGGCCTTCTGGTCCAAGCACCTGCAGTCACTCGGCATCGAGTGGTCTTGGTCCAAGGATTCCTCCGCTAACGAGGTAATCGAGCTCAGGGACTTCGACGGCATGCGCTTGCAGCTGGTTGGAGTCAAGGACGATAAGCGTTCTGGTTGGGATGGAGTTGGAGCGATTCCAGCCGAGTTCGCGGTGAGGGGTCTGCACGCAGTTGAGCTGTCACAGCGCCAGGTTGAGCCAACTGCTGGAATGCTTGAGAATCTGCTGGGCATGGCGCTGGCATCTGAGTCATCTGGCAGAGCTAACTTTTCAATGGGTGAGGGTGCATCCGGAGCACGTGTTGAGGTGCTGGGTGGTGTCCAGGATCGCGGTCTTCAAGCTGGCGGCACTGTTCACCACGTGGCGTTTAGTGCCCCAGATCTTCCAACCATGGAGTTGTGGCAACAGGAGCTTCTAAGCCGAGGCGTGCAGGTAACTCAGATTCTTGATCGACAGTATTTCAAGAGCATTTACTTCCGCGAGCCAGGTGGAGTGCTATTTGAGATTGCCACCGACGATCCAGGTTTTGCGATTGATGAGCCACTTTTGGAGCTTGGTCGCAAGTTGAAGCTGCCACCATGGCTTGAGCCAAACCGCGAGCAAATTGAAGCCTCACTTCCCCCGATTAGGCTGGACTAGATGTCAAATCGCGATCT
>DLOY01000054.1:12736-19424 GCA_002478545.1 Micrococcales bacterium UBA7472 | reverse complement strand
GCAACCAACTACGCAATCGGATTGTCTGCCGCCCGAATCGCTTCGGCGATCCTGAATGATGAAAACGCGGTGCTGACGGTCAGCTCAGTCCTGTCTGGATACATGGGTATTTCCGGCGTCGCACTCTCGGTGCCTTCGGTTGTCAATCGTTCAGGTGTGTCCCGTGTTCTTGAGTTCCCAATGTCCGATCAAGAGCGCGAGAAGTTTGAAAAATCTGCCGCTGCGGTCGCCCAGTCGCTATCCAGTCTTGGGTTTTAGGTGGCTCCCAGCCTCGGGAATGAATAGACTTCTCGGGTTATCTGTCGGATAACGGGCTGTAGCGCAGCTTGGTAGCGCACTTGTCTGGGGGACAAGGGGTCGTCGGTTCAAATCCGGCCAGCCCGACAGATCTGCTATCGGAGCCCCGAGGCGCGTTCTGAAAGGAAAAGCTTTGGCCAAGGTTCCATTCTCATTTGAGGTCTACCCGCCTCGTTCTCCCGAAGCTGCACCTGCACTTTTTGAGGCGATTGACAAGCTAAGCGCTCTCGGACCTCGATTTATCTCGGTCACTTTTGGAGCCGGCGGTTCCGACACCAAGAACTCCATCGAGGTGCTTGGTTACATACTTAAGAAAAAAGTCGGAGCCCTTGCTCACCTAACTTGCGCTGGGACCAATCGAATCAGCATCGAGTCCTTGATTGATGAGTTCCAATCGGCAGGCGTGAGAGACTTTCTGGCACTTCGCGGGGACTTACCTCCAGGCGAGGTAGAGCTGCCCGTTGACTCGCTCAATACTGCCGCCGAGCTGGTTGCGATTTTGAGATCCAGATCAACTGGTGGTGAAGTTGCGGTTGCCGCATTCCCCAATGGTCACCCCGAGTCTGGCCCCGAGCGAGCTGACATCGACGCCCTATTGGCAAAAGAGCGTGCGGGTGCGGACTACGCCATCACGCAGCTCTTTTTCTACGCGAGTGACTACTTCAATTTTGTGGAACTTGCCCGATCAAGGGGAGTCAGCATCCCGATCTTGCCCGGCATTATGCCTCTTACTTCGGCAAGCAGATTAGAGCGAGTGCTCGAGCTAACCGGAGAGGCTCGTCCGGTGGAGCTGGCTACGCAGCTCGCGGTGTCTGATTCCAAGCAGCGAGTTGAGGCGGGAATTGCTTGGGCTGCCAAGCTTGTCGATGAACTGGTTTCCGGTGGAGCACCAGGTATCCACCTGTATGCGTTCAATGAACACGAGCGGGTAACCGAAGTGCTCCGCAGGGCTAACCTGATTTAGGCGCTGCCGAATCTAGAATCTCGGTATGGGTTTGAGCCAAGAGCTTCGTAGTGTTCCGAACTTGCTCAGTCTGCTCAGGCTCTTGCTGGTCCCGGTTTTTCTCTGGTTGTTGCTGGCGGACTACTTGGTCTGGGCCCTGGTAATACTTGCATTAGCTGGGGCGTCGGATTGGCTGGACGGTGTTATCGCTAGAAAGTTCAACCAGGTTACTGAGTTGGGTAAAGTCTTGGACCCTGCTGCCGACCGGCTTTACATCTTTGCGACCCTTATCGGCTTGACAATCAATGGCAACATTCCACTTTGGCTAGCCGTCGTTATCATCGCGCGCGATGTGATGCTCCTGCTGGTCTATCCAATGCTTGCCACCCATGGCTATGGACCATTGCCCGTTCACTTTCTGGGTAAGGCAGGCACCTTTGCGCTGCTTTATGCGCTGCCCTTATTGCTCATGGCTGACATCTGGCCAGACGCTGATTTTGTAATACTGCCACTGGCTTGGGCCTTCGCATATTGGGGTATCGCGCTTTACTGGGTTGCCGGCTTCATCTACGTGAATCAAGTTAGAAAATTGTTGTCAAAGTAGCCCTGAAAATCCCCTAGCATTGTGCATAACGAGGGGAGACCAAAATGTTCAACGCAGATGAAACCGCGAGGTTTTCATCTGATTTGGTCCAATCCGACTCAGATTCGCTGACTCCCGAAGAGGCGCGTGCAGTTGCCGCTTTGCCCAAGGGTTCAGCCCTGCTGATTTCGACACACGGACAATTTTCCGGTTCACGATTCTTGCTTGATGCGGACATCACCACGGCAGGTCGTCACCCGGATGCAGACATTTTTCTCGACGATGTCACCGTCTCTCGCAGGCATGTAGAGATTTTGAGAACCGATGGTGACTTCGAGGTTCGAGATCTGGGTTCGATGAACGGCACCTACCTAAACGGTGAAATCGTTGACAGAGCGAAACTGAAAGATGGCGACGAGCTTCGAATTGGGAAATTTAGGCTTACCTTCTTCATCGGAGGAAAGGCCTAATGGAGAACGCGGTAAGAAAGCTCTCTGATCACAAGCTTTACACGATTGGTCAGGTACTCACGGTCCTCAAGCCGCAGTTCGGTGACCTAACTCCATCCAAGTTGAGATTTCTGGAAGATCAGGGGTTACTTACTCCAGAGCGCACCGATGCTGGATACCGTAAGTACTCCGAGAATCAAATCGAGCGTCTAAGCATCATTCTGACTCTGCAACGGGATCAGTACCTGCCGCTCAAGGTAATCAAGGACTATCTGGCAGAGCTCGATGCTGGGCGAACTCCGATCCTGCCGACCGCCTCGCCTGCGACCCTGAGGCGCGGTCAGCGTTTTTCAACCGCGCAACTCAAAGCAGAAACTGGCATTTCTGACCTCGCATTTAGAGAGGCTGCAGAACTGGGACTCTTCGGTCCTCAGCCGCACAGCTCCCACGAGGTCGAGATTGCCTTCGCATTGGTAGGACTGGAGCAGTTTGGTATTCAACCACGTCACCTCAGGGGCTTGAAGTCGGCCGCAGAGCGCGAGGTCGCAATCATCAGCGGTGTGACAGAACCGGTGCTGCGAAAGAAGGCTCCCGAGTCGGCTGCGCGTGCAGCCCACATTGCCTCGGAAATCGCCGAGCGATTTGGGGCTATTCGCGGGCATCTGATTCAACAGTCAATCGACTCAATCGAAGGTTAGATTTCGACACGCCGAGGCTGTGGAGTAACCCTAAAGTACAACTTGAAGGCAGACTTAACGAGTCGTTACTAAGGAGAGACACGTGGACTACGAATCCGGGATGCTCTTTACCGATGGTTTGCCTTCTCAGGACATCGGTTACAGAGGAGCATCTGCTGCCGCAGCAGCTGGTATCTCCTATCGTCAGTTGGACTATTGGGATCGCACTGGTTTAGTGATTCCCAGCATTCAGACCGCTACCGGGTCCGGATCTCAAAGGCTTTATTCTTTCCGCGACATCTTGGTGCTTAAGCTTGTGAAGCGTCTTTTGGATACGGGTGTTTCACTGCAGCAAATTCGCCTCGCAGTTGAACAGCTTCGTGCATCAGGTATTTCAGATCTCACTAACACCACTTTGATGAGCGATGGGGCTCGCGTTTACCTGTGCACTTCTCAGGATGAGGTAATTGACCTATTGGGTCAGGGCCAGGGTGTTTTTGGTATCGCGGTGGGCCGAGTGCTTCGTGAAGTTGAGGCCACTTTGGTCGACTTCGCTGCCGAAGAGGCCGCGGTTCAGGACGAGCTGGCTGCAAGAAGAGCTAGAAAGATTTCCTAGCGCCTGAACCAGCGCCGCTTCTTTTGCTCTTTGCGGCTCTCGGAGCCCATCAATTCAGTAATCGGATTACCTAGACCCCTTGTTGCGCGCGTAGAGCTTGCCCGATCTGGGTTGCGAGTCTCTCGCTCCATGGCTGATAGAGCCCCAGCTAGCAGCCAGTCAAAGCCTTTCGCTACTTCCGCAGCACCCTCTGCAGGCCAGGAGTGAATAGGTCTAGCGGCACCGGTTGACTGCTGAATAGCGGCACGCTCTTCGAAGTATGGCATGAGTAATTGATTGCCAAACATCTCCTTGAGTTCCTTGAGGCGGTAGTCGTGCTCATTTGACTGCGGCCTGAGACGGTTCACGACAACACCTAAAAGCTCAAGGCGAGGAGTCAGCTTTGCGCTGATTTCGGCAATTGCTTTCCTGGCTCGATCTGCGGCTATAACCGAATAGAGCGAAGGCTCGGTGACGATGATCACTCGGTCCGATGCCACCCAGGCCGTTCTGGTTAGGGCATTGATGGATGGGGGAGTGTCGATAATTACCAAGTCATAGTCCTCCTCAATTTGAGTGAGGACCTCTTCAAGCTTCCAGACATCTGCCACGGTTGGCGCAGGGTTGTCTAGCAGCAAGGATCGAGGTGAGCCGACCATCACATCCATCTTGCTGCCGCGTGCCCAAGATGACGACACGATGGCGCGCTTGATTGCAGGAAGCTTCGGGCTTTGCAACACCTCTGCTACCGATGCACCGAATTCGTTAGTGGCAGCAAGACCGCTGGTGGCATCACACTGTGGGTCTAAATCGATGATGAGCGTGTTCAACCCTTTGTTTAGAGCCGCTGAGGCCAGACCGAGGGCGACGGTAGTTTTACCGACTCCACCTTTTAGAGAGCTCACGCTAAGAACATGCACTGCATTAGGCTACCTTTTTATACGCAGCGTGGCGTTATCTGAGCCGTCGTTTCAGTGAGGTCCCAATGTTTAGAAAAATCCTGGTTGCCAACCGTGGTGAAATTGCTGTCCGCGCCTTCCGCGCTGCGTATGAGACTGGAGCCCAGACCGTAGCGGTTTATCCTTACGAGGATAGAAACTCGGTGCACCGTCTCAAGGCTGACGAGGCTTATGAGATTGAGGCTGAGGGTTCGCCGGTTCGTGCGTATCTGTCAGTCAGTGAAATGATTCGGGTTGCCAAGCTTTCAGGCGCAGACGCTATCTACCCCGGCTACGGCTTCCTGTCTGAAAATCCAGATCTTGCCAGGGCTGCCAAGGAGAATGGAATCGCGTTCGTTGGACCAAGCCCAGAGGTCTTGGAACTAGCCGGGGACAAAGTCAATGCCAAGGCTGCAGCAATTAGGGCGGGTGTTCCAGTGCTGGCATCAACTGACTCTTCAGCTGATGCCGCGGAGCTTATTGCCAAGGCCGAAACCATTGGATTTCCGCTGTTTGTGAAAGCCGTAGCTGGCGGTGGCGGCCGAGGCATGCGCAAGGTTGAGACTGCAGCTGATCTTCCAGGAGCCCTCGAGGCCGCTATGCGCGAGGCTGGTAGTGCTTTTGGTGACCCCAGAGTCTTTTTGGAGCAGGCGGTTCTTCGACCTCGTCACATCGAGGTACAGATCCTTGCCGACAGCTATGGAAATGTGATTCACCTTCACGAGCGAGACTGCTCGATCCAGCGACGTAACCAGAAAGTCGTGGAGATTGCTCCAGCTCCGCTTTTGGACGAGGAGCTCCGCCAGAAGCTCTTCCGCGACGCCGTCGCCTTTGCCCGAGAAATTGGTTACCAGAATGCTGGCACCGTCGAGTTCTTGATTGACACCATTGGTCCAAACGCTGGTAAGCACGTATTTATCGAGATGAATCCTCGAATCCAGGTTGAGCACACCGTGACCGAGGAGGTCACCGACGTCGACTTGGTTCAGTCCCAGCTCAAAATTGCAGCCGGAGCGTCCCTTGCCGATCTTGGCCTGAACCAAGAGAGCATCAAGCCACACGGGTTTGCGCTGCAGTGCAGAATCACCACCGAGGACCCTGCCGCTGGTTTTAGGCCCGATACTGGAATGATCACCACTTACCGCTCGCCAGGCGGCGCCGGTATCCGACTTGACGGTGGCACTGTAACCACTGGTGCAGAGGTGTCCCCACACTTTGACTCGATGTTGGTGAAGCTAATCACCCGCGGTCGTGACTTTGAATCTGCCGTAAGTCGCGCTCGAAGGGCGCTTGCGGAGTTCCGTATTCGTGGAGTTGCAACCAACATCAACTTCTTGCAGGCAGTGTTGGCCGATGAGGTATTTGCCTCTGGTAATCTCTCGACTCACTTTATTGACGAACGTCCAGAACTGATGCAGGGAAAACCCTCTCAGGACCGCGGCACCAAGGTGCTGCAGTGGCTTGCAGAGGTAACTGTGAACAAGCCATACGGCGAGCGAACCGGAAAGTCCGACCCCGAGCTAAAGCTTCCCAAAATTGACATCACCCAGGCTGCCCCAGCTGGGTCCAAGCAGTTGCTGGATCAGCTTGGACCAGAGGGATTTGCCAAAGAGTTGCGCAGAAGAAGCAGAGTTGCCGTCACGGACACTACGTTCCGGGACGCGCACCAGTCACTGCTGGCAACTCGAGTTCGTGGTCGCGATTTGATTGCGGCTGCGCCATATGTTTCAAGGCTCACTCCGCAGCTGCTATCTGTTGAGGCATGGGGCGGAGCAACTTACGACGTTGCGCTTCGCTTTTTGGGAGAGGACCCTTGGGATCGACTCGCTCAACTGAGGACCGCGCTACCAAACATCTGCATCCAGATGCTACTTCGAGGTCGAAACACCGTTGGCTACACCCCTTACCCCGAAGAGGTGACTCGGGCTTTTGTGAAGCAGGCCGCTGCAACTGGCGTTGACATCTTCAGAATCTTTGATGCACTCAACGATGTCGACCAGATGGAGCCAGCCATTAGGGCAGTGCGTGAGTTGACCAACTCGGTAGCCGAGGTTGGCATTAGCTACACCGGTAACTTGCTCGATCCAAATGAATCGCTCTACACGTTGGATTACTACCTGAACCTTGCGGAGAAGATGGTCAAGGCCGGGGCTCACATCCTCGCCATCAAGGACATGGCAGGTCTGCTGCGACCCAAGGCTGCGGA
>DLOY01000054.1:11203-12630 GCA_002478545.1 Micrococcales bacterium UBA7472 | reverse complement strand
ACCTTGCTGGCCGCAATCAATGCCGGGGTTGACGCTGTGGACGTAGCCTCCGCACCAATGGCCGGCACCACTTCACAGCCATCGGCATCCGCGTTGATTGCCGCACTGAGTGACACTGAGCAAGACACTGGCATCTCACTTGACGCGGTTACCAGCCTTGAGCCTTACTGGGAGGCAGTGCGCAAGGTTTATGCACCATTTGAGTCAGGTCTTCCTGGACCTACCGGTCGCGTCTATCGCCACGAGATTCCGGGTGGTCAGCTATCAAACCTAAGACAGCAGGCGATTTCGCTTGGTTTGGGCGAGAAGTTTGAGCTGGTCGAAGAGATGTATGCGCAGGCGAACCGAATCTTGGGGCGTCCTCCAAAGGTCACACCTTCATCCAAGGTGGTTGGCGACTTAGCGCTCCACTTGGTTGCTGTTGGAGCCGATCCTTTGGACTTCGAGCAAAACCCGCAAAATTACGACATTCCAGAATCCGTTGTCGGCTTTATGGCGGGCGAGTTGGGAGATCTACCTGGCGGTTGGCCAGAACCATTCAGAACTAAAGTGCTCTCGGGTAGAAACCCAGATGTGAGCATCAAGCCAGTCTCGGATGAAGACCTAAGGGCGTTGATTTCAGACGATGCTGCCCTAGTACGTCAAACGCTGAATAGATTGCTATTCCCCGCGCCAACCAAGGAGTTCGAGCGGGTAAGAAACCTCTACGGAAACCTCGACAGTGTCGACACCCTTGATTACCTTTATGGTCTCGATGGCGACACCGAGCACGTGGTGGAGCTAAGCAAGGGTCTTCAGCTCTTTGTTTCTCTCGAGGCTATTTCAGAGCCTGACTCCAAGGGCTTCAGAACCGTAATGGCAAAACTCAATGGTCAGCTCAGACCCATTACCGTGAGAGACCACAGCATTCAGGTGGCTTCGGCTGCAGCTGAGAAGGCAGACCCAGCCAAGCCCGGACACGCGGCAGCCCCGTTCACCGGAGTGGTAACGCCGAAGGTCGCGGTGGGTGACCTGGTGTCCATTGGTCAGCCAATTGCAACCATCGAGGCGATGAAGATGGAAGCCAACATTCAGTCGGCTGTGGCTGGGCGTGTAGTTAGGCTCGGCGTAATGGGCCCTACGCCGGTCGAGGGCGGAGACCTGATAGCGGTGATCGAGTAGATGCCCAAAAATCAAGACTTTTCCTCCGGGGAGAGATCTAATTTGGGCGACTTAGACTTCGATCCGCTGCTTCCGGACGCAAACCTGGTCCAAGAAGATGTCCCGATTCAGCTGGTCGAATTGACTGAGGCGGCTGAACCAGCGGCAATGTTAACCGCAGATCGCTTGTTGCAAGACAGAGCCAAGCTGAAGGAAATCCCGCAGGGCGGATTACGTCCGCTGATTTTCAAGGCAAGCCTAGGCCGAGTGAATCTGGGCGACAGCAA
>DLOY01000054.1:6807-11049 GCA_002478545.1 Micrococcales bacterium UBA7472 | reverse complement strand
ACCACCATAACTGCCTTGGTGGGGATGGCATTATCTGAGATTCGCGAGGATCGAGTGCTGGCAATCGATGCCAACCCGGATCGCGGGACGCTATCCGAGCGCGTCGCGAGAATGACCGAGAAAACTGTGCGAGATGTGGTTAACAAAGCGAGCTCAATAACTGGCTTCCAGGTCTTCTCGCAATACGTATCTAGAGATAAAACCAGGCTCGATGTTTTGGCTTCGGACACTGATCCGATGATTTCGGAGGCCTTCAACGAGGGCGATTACAACGTGGTTGCCGATGTTGCCAGCCGTTACTACTCAATCTGTCTGACCGACTGTGGCACTGGCATTGTCCACAGCGTCATGAGGGCTATTCTGCAGCGCGCCGATGGGCTGGTAGTGGTCTCCGGTGGCTCAATTGACGAGGCGAAACTTGCTTCCGAGACTCTCACTTGGTTGGAATCAAATGGTTACTCGGATTTGGTTGCTGAGTCAGTGGTAGCCGTAAACACTGGAACCTACGGAACAGACCTAATAAAGATTGACGAAATTGTGAATCACTTCAGTTCGCGCGTGAGAGCAGTAGTCACCGTCCCGTATGACAAACAATTGGCGTCTGGTGGAGTGATTGACTATTCGAAACTACATCCAGAAACTCGTCATGCCGCAAGAGAGTTGGCAGCGCTGGTGATGGAGGGCCTGGTCGATGAGCGTTAGAGAAATTCGACTATTTGGCGACCCGGTTTTGCGTTCGGCATGTCGGACCGTTACAAATCTTGAATCAGTTCGGGGCTTGGTCGAGGACCTAATCGAAACCACCAAACTACCCGGTCGTGCCGGCGTGGCTGCAAATCAAATCGGCGTTGATCTTCGAGTCTTTTCTTATAACGTCCATGGCGAAGTTGGGTATCTGATCAACCCTGAGATCATCGATTTGCAAGGTGAACCTCAGTTGACAGAAGAGGGGTGCCTATCGCTCCCGGGGCTTTGGCATAAGACGCCTAGGTATCCAATCGCCACCGCACGGGGTCAACAACTCGATGGCTCGGTTGTCGAAGTTAGCGGCTCGGGGTTATTGGCTCAGGCGCTCCAGCATGAGTGTGATCACTTGGATGGCAAGGTCTACATAGACAGATTGCTCCCAGAGGAGCGAAAGTTGGCCTTCCGCGCCCTCAGGGAGCAATCCTGGTTTTTGGCTAACTAGCCGTATATCTTTTCGACCGCGCTTGCGAAGTCCTTCATGACTACCGGACGCTTAATCTTCAAAGATGGAGTCAGGTGCCCAGAGGCCTCGGTAAGTTCAACATCCAAGATCTCGAACTTTTTGATTTGTTCGGCGTTTGAGAATAGGACGTTGACCTTGTCCACGGCGGCCTGAATCTCCGCACGAATGGCCGGGTGCTTTGCAGCTTCAGCAAGCGATAGCTTCTCGGTCACACCGTTGTTCTGGGTCCAAACTGGAACCATTTCTGGGTCAAGCGAAATCAACGCGCTGATGAATGGCTTGGCGTCTCCAATAACGACGACCTGACCGATGAGCGGGTGTGCACGAAGCGGATCCTCGATAGGCGCCGGAGCTACGTTCTTTCCACCTGCGGTGACTATAAGTTCCTTCTTTCGACCCGTGATAGTCAAGAAGCCATCTTCGTCCAACTCACCAATGTCGCCAGACCGGAACCAGTCACCTTCGAACGCTTCACGGGTTGCCGCCTCGTTGCGCCAGTAGCCACGCATCACGTTGATACCGCGAAGCCAAATTTCTCCATCGGCCGCAATCTTGATTCCGGTACCAGGTAGTGCGCGACCGACCTTGCCGATCTTCTGCCAGTTCACTCGGCCAATTACGGCTGCAGCGGCAGTCTCTGTGAGGCCATAGCCCTCGAGCACAATCAAGCCCACACCGCGGAAGAAGTGTCCCAGGCGCTCTCCCAGCGGCGCACCGCCGGAGATCGCGTACTTCACGTTGCCACCCATCGCGGCTCGCAACTTGGAGTAAACCAACTTGTCAAACAGGCCGTGCTTTAACTTCAAACCAAAGCTAGGGCCAGTCTTGCTGTCGAGCGCCCTGGAGTAATCGATGGCGGTTTCTGCAGCTAGGCGGAAAATCTTTCCCTTGCCCGCAGCCTCGGCCTTGAGTTCAGCGCCGTTGTAGACCTTCTCGAACACTCGAGGCACGGCCAGTAGGAAGGTTGGCTTGAATGTTGGCAGAACGGTGGCCACCTGCTTTGCATCCCCGAGGTGCCCGACTCGGATCCCCGAGTAGACGCAGAGCACTGACACGTAGCGAGCGAGAATGTGGGCCATGGGCAAGAAGATCAGCGAGTGCTGCTTGTCGTTTGCAACTTCAGGAAGCTCTGCCGCTGCGTTGCGGCAGTGGTCGACAAAGCTCTTGTGAGTAAGCTCACAGCCCTTAGGGTTGCCAGTAGTTCCAGAGGTGTAAACGATAGTTGCGAGGTCCTTAGCCTCGGCATTCTTTCGAGTGACCTCAAGGTCGGCGTCGCTCACTGAGTCCCCAGCGCGGTATAGATCAGTGAAGTCACTGGAATCAATGCGCCAAACCTGCTTCACGTTGGGAGTGCCCGCACTTACTTCTTGGAAGCGGGCAAGGTGATCATCATTTTCAATGAACAGCGCAACCGAGTCAGAATTGGAGAGGATCCACTCGATCTGGGTAGCGGAGCTGGATTCGTAGATTGGCACCGAGATTGCACCTGCAAACCAGATAGCAAAGTCAATTTGGGTCCACTCGTAGCGAGTTTTGGACATGATTGCAATTGCTTGACCGGGCTTGATGCCCTTGGCAATTAGCCCCTTGGCGAGACTCTTTACCTCTTCGTAGAAATCCTTGGTGCTCACATCTCGCCAGCTGCCATCTTTGTTCTGACGGGAAAACAGCATGTGGTTTGGTGCCTTGTTTACGCGCTCCAAGAGCAGGTCTGTCGCGTTTTCCTTTGGGTCGGATGCAACTAGCTGCGGAACATCATAAGAATCCATAAATTTCTCCCTCGGAATTTCGTAACACTCTAAGCGTCAAATTGAAGAATTTTTCTTGTTTTGTCCGATTTTGACTATTCCGTTATCTCATAAGCCGCTGGCTCTAAAATCAAAGCTCTGGATAAGGAGTCGGCATGCTCGCAATTGGCATTGACATCGGTGGTACCAAGATCGCCGGAGCCGTGGTCAGTGAGTCGGGGGAAATCCTCGATGAACTGAGAGTTCCCTCGCCTGCCCAGGACCCCGACCAGATGATCATTGAGGTGGTCGGTCTAATCAACCAACTAGCTGCAAAGGCACCTGAAAAGGTTGTGGCGGCGGGCGTCGCCGCCGCAGGGTTTATCGACGCCGATCAGTCCACGATTTTGTATGCGCCAAATCTGAAATGGCGTAATGAGCCCTTTAGAGACCGTCTAAAGGCCCATCTTGACTTGCCGGTCTTTATTGAAAATGACGCAAACGCGGCCGGCTGGGCGGAATTCAAGTTCGGAGCTGGCAAAGGCGCTAAGGACATGGTCATGCTCACTCTTGGCACGGGTGTCGGTGGGGCAGTGGTGGCTGACTACAAACTTCGCCGAGGCGGCTTTGGAATCGGCGGCGAACTTGGTCACGTTCGAGTTGTTCAGGACGGTAGGCAGTGTGGTTGCGGGCGAAAGGGCTGTGTCGAGCAGTATGCGTCTGGATCCGCGGTTTTGAAAGCTGCCAAGAAACTAGCTTCAAGTGATGGCCCCGCCGGAGAGCGGTTGCGCCAGTTGAAAAAAGAGAGCGGTGAGCTAACCGGTCACCAGGTGTATCAAGCCCTGCTCGAGGGCGATGCGGCAACCAGGGAACTGGTGAATCAAGCGGGCAACTACCTCGGTCAAGCCATGGGAAGCATCACAGCAGTGCTTGATCCACAGGTCTTCGTCATCGGTGGTGGGCTTTCCGAGGCGGGGGAGTTGATTCTCGACCCGATTCGTCAGTCTTATCTTCGAGAGCTACCAGCTCGTGGCTTCAGACCGGAGGCGAGGATTGTCACCGCTAAGTTCTCGAATCAAGCAGGGGTTATCGGAGCGGCCGACCTAGCGCGCGAGTCTGTTGGATAAGCTTTAGCAAAAGACTGGAGCTCTAATTGGCGTACTTCATTTTGAAGAACTTCGTACTTGGGCCAATTCTCCACGTCCTTTTCAGGCCATGGATTCGAGGCAAACACAACATTCCAAAATCTGGCGGTGCGATTTTGGCCTCAAATCATCTTTCATTTTCAGATTCAATCTTCTTGCC
>DLOY01000054.1:0-6707 GCA_002478545.1 Micrococcales bacterium UBA7472 | reverse complement strand
GCTATCACTCGCTGGTTCTTCAAGGCCACCGGCCAGCTGCCAATTGACCGCTCTGGCGGCAAGGCATCTGAAGACTCGCTTAACACTGGACTTGGCGTTTTGGAGCGAGGTTTGCTGCTAGGTATTTACCCAGAGGGAACTCGTTCACCCGATGGCAAGCTCTACAGGGGCAGAACGGGTATTGCGCGCATGGTGCTGCAGGCCAAGGTTCCAGTAGTTCCTGTCGCCATGATTGACACCGAGAAGGTGCAGCGAATTGGGCAAACAATTCCAAAGATCAGAAGGGTCGGCGTGGTCATGGGCGACCAACTCGACTTCTCACGTTTTGCCGGCATGGATGGTGAGCGCGCGGTTCTGCGGGCTGTCACCGACCGAATCGTCTACGACATCATGAGACTTTCGGGCCAGCAATATGAAGACGTCTACGCCTCGACGGTTCGCAACCGTTTGGCGAGATAGGAGAGGGGTCGAGATGAACGACTTTGGACTAGACAATTACCTAAAGCTTGAGGCAAAGCAGCAGCCCACCTGGTATTCCCAGGAGGCGCTCTCGGAGGCTAGGTCTTCTCTTTCCAAGCAGCCTCCTTTGGTCTTTGCCGGTGAGGTCGACACTTTGCGCTCCCGCTTGGCAGACGCAGCGAGCGGAAATGCTTTTTTGCTTCAAGGTGGCGACTGTGCGGAGACCTTCGCTGACGCTACCGCTGACCGGATCCGCAACCGAATCAAGACTGTGCTTCAAATGGCCGTTGTTTTGATGTATGGCTCATCGCTTCCGGTTATCAAGATGGGTCGAATGGCCGGCCAGTTCGCCAAGCCAAGATCATCTGATTTTGAAACCCGCGAGGGTGTAACTCTGCCGGCCTACCGCGGTGACGCTGTGAATGGATATGAATTCACTGAGCAGTCCAGAACGAATGACCCTGCTCGTCTTTTGCAGGCCTACAACACCTCGGCCAGCACCTTGAATCTGATTCGCGCCTTCACCACCGGCGGATTTGCTGATCTTCGCCAGGTTCATGCCTGGAACAAGGGCTTTACCGATAACCCGGCAAACAAGAAGTACGAGTCGATTGCGGCCGACATTGATCGCGCGATGAAGTTCATGCAGGCATGCGGAGTTGATTCCAATGAACTTCGAGCAACGGAGTTCTTTGTGTCTCATGAAGGCTTGCTGTTTGACTACGAGCGACCGCTGACTCGCATCGACTCCAGAACCAACCTGCCATACGTGACCTCGGGTCACTTCATCTGGATTGGAGAGCGCACCAGGCAGCTTGACGGTGCTCACGTTGACTTTTTCTCCAGAGTCAGAAACCCACTTGGTGTGAAGCTTGGACCTACTTCTACAAAAGAAGATGTGCTGAGACTGATTGACAAGCTGGACCCAGAGCGTGAACCGGGTCGCTTGACCTTGATTAGCCGCATGGGTGCTGGAAAGATTCGTGACGAGCTACCAAAGCTCATCGAAGCTGCAAAGGAGTCCGGATCCACTCCACTTTGGATCACGGATCCAATGCACGGCAACGGCATCACCACCAAGAATGGCTACAAGTCTCGTCGCTTTGACGATGTGATGGATGAGGTCATGGGATTCTTCGAAGTGCATCGCGCGCTTGGAACCCACCCAGGTGGTCTTCATGTCGAGCTGACCGGTGACGACGTGGCAGAGTGCCTCGGAGGTTCGGAGATGATTGACGAGAGCACTCTTGAGGAGCGCTATGAGTCAGTTTGCGACCCGAGACTCAATCACATGCAGTCTCTCGAACTAGCATTCTTGGTAGCGGAACAGTTGGTTCAAAGTGCAAGGAGTTCCAAGGCGTGATTGATCGGGTTGATTCCTGGCTGACCATTGATCAAGTGGCTGACATTCTTGGAGTTTCAGCTTCGAAGGTCAGGCGCTTGATCGAAGAGCACATACTCTTCGCCGTCAGGGTCGAGAAGCAGCCGATGATCCCGGCACATCTGATTCAAAATGGTGAGCCACTGCCAAGTATTCGCGGAACGATGCTGCTTCTGCTTGACATGGGGTTCAGTGAGTCGGAGGCCATCGAGTGGCTTTACCAGGACAATCAGTATCTTGAAAGCTCACCAATTGAGGCTCTGCTTCAGGGGCACAAAGCACCGGTTCGTCGGGCCGCCCAGGCGCTGGGTTAATCGCTATTTGGCCCGGTTGATAACTGCGTTCGCAAGCTGAGCCAAGGCGAGTCTTGCCTCTTCGGAGATTTCCAAGGCAGCCAAAGCTTCAATCGATCGGGAGGAATACTCGGAAATGAGCTTCTCGGTCTTATCCAACGCCCCTGATTCCACAATCAGGTTCCGCATCCATTCAATTTGATCAATCTCAAGCTCACCACTGGTCAGCAGTTCTTCAAATAGTTTGCCCACTGAAGCAGGAACCGCCTCAAGTGTGAATCCAATCAACACCGTCCGCTTTCCCTCTCGAAGGTCGTCTCCCGCTGGTTTGCCGGTTACGGCTGGATCTCCAAACACGCCCAGCACATCGTCACGCAGCTGGAATGCCAGGCCAAGTGGAATACCAAAGCGACTAAGGCCGCCCAGGTGCTCGGTTCTTGCCCCAGCAAGTGATGCTCCAATCAAAAGCGGAGCCTCAAGGGAATACTTCGCCGTCTTATAAAGCATTACGCGATTTGCTCGCTCCACTGCCTCGGAACGCTCCCTTGTCGGAGCAGCGTTCTCCTCGAGCACATCCAGATACTGACCCGCCATCACCTCGAAACGCATTTTGCCAAACTCTGCTCTGCAGGCTGCCTCTGAATTGGGGTGGTTGGCTTTGAGGAGAGAATCTCCAAACAGCTCGGAGCTCCAAGAAAGCATCATGTCACCGACCAATACCGAGCCGGCTACTCCAAATCGCTCCTTGGATCCGGCGAAGGCCTTTTGCTGGTGAAGCGATTCAAATCTTTTGTGGATGGCTGGGGCGCCGCGTCGGGTGTCGCTCTGGTCAAGCAGATCGTCGTGAACCAGCGCGGCAGCATGAAACATTTCCAGGGAGCTGGCAATGCCTACAATCGGATCTTCATGCGTCAGCTCTCGATTTGGATTGGCATAGCCGCGCCACGCCCAGTAGGCGAAAAGCGCCCTAAATCTTTTACCACCAGATAAGAGAGACTGAGTGAAGTCCATGATGACTTCGATGTCGGGAGAGATCTCCCGGAGCTCTAGTCGCCTAGCGTCGCAGAACTGATCGAGCTTGTCCTGGACCAGAGTTAGCAGTAAATCTTGAGGCACGCGGGATAGCCTAACCCCAATTCGCTGTTTACAATTAGGAGAGATCGGGAGTAAACCATGGCACTTTCTGAGCACGAGCAGCGACTGCTGGAGGAGATGGAGCGCAACCTGCGCCAAGACCCACAGTTTGCCAGCAAAGTTTCTGCCGTCGACTCTGCCAACAAATCTTCCGGCAAGCTGGTCTTGGGCGTTCTTCTGACGCTCGCCGGCATTGGATTGCTAATTTATGCAGTCATGCTTCAGGTCGCTTACTTCGGAGTGGTCGCATTTGTGGTGATGGTGATCGGCCTGGTCATCGCGAGCTCCAACTTCACGCTGCCGCAGTTGCCTGAGATCAAGGTCAATAACCAAGGCGGCAACTTCTTTGAGGATCGCTGGAACCAGCGTTTCAATGGCGACTGATTAGACAGGCCTGATTTCACCCCGGTCGAGGCCGGGGTTTTTCTTTACCCAAATGTGATGAAAAAGGGAGCAAAAAGCCCGCAAATTTCCCCAGTTGTGGAGCAAAGTGGAGTAAAGTGGAGTAAAGCTTGGGAAGGGGAAACAGCGATGCTGCTTGGTACGCATACCCCGAAGCTTGATGAAAAGGGCCGGCTATTCCTCCCAGCTAAGTTCAGAGATGAGCTATCTGACGGCGTAGTAATCACTCGTGGGCAGGAACGCTGCCTCTATGTTTTCCCGGCCAGCGAGTTCACTGCCATCCTCGAAAAACTGCGTCAAGCGCCAGCATCTGTGAAGGATGCCCGTGACTACATGCGCGTCATGCTCTCGGGTGCATCTGACGAGAGCGTGGACAAACAGGGTCGAGTTTCCCTACCTGCTCTCTTGCGCCAGTACGCAGGACTTAGCAAAGACTTGGTCATCATCGGCGTCGGCTCTCGAGCTGAGATTTGGGATGCCCAAGCATGGAGCGAGTATCTAGCTAGCAATGAGGAATCATTCGCCAATCAGGTCGAGGAGGTGATCCCCGGACTGTTCTAAACCTGGGATTTGGCCCTTGGCCGTATCCGACTTTCTTCCCCTAAGCCGGAACCTGTGAAAACCAAGCTCACAGACGGACAGGGACCAAGTTCCAGGGCAGAACAAGTGGGAATCTATGATCACTTCAACCCTTCATGTTCCGGTTCTACTTGAGCGTTGCCTCGAACTGCTTCGCCCCGCTATTGAGAACAGACCCGCACTGGTGATTGATGCCACGCTGGGTTTGGGTGGTCACACCGAGGCCATGCTCAAAGAGCACCCTCAGCTCACCGTTATCGGTATCGATCGAGACCCAGTCGCTCTCAAACTTGCCAGCGAGCGCCTTGCTGCTTTCGGAGATCGCTTCAAGACTCACTTCGGTACCTACGACGAGATTGACCAGGTGGCCGCCGACTCATCAGTCGATGGGATTCTCATGGATTTGGGTGTCAGCTCAATGCAGCTTGATCAAGCCGAGCGCGGATTCAGTTACTCCCAAGACAGTTTCTTGGACATGCGCATGGATCAAACCCAGGGTTCTACCGCTGCAGACCTACTGGCGGAGTTGGACGAGTTTGAGCTCGGTCGCATTTTCCGCGTCTACGGCGAAGAGCGGTATGCAATGCCGATTGCGAGAAGAATCGTGGCCGCTCGAAAAAGCACTCCAATCACGATGTCTTCCCAGCTAAACAAGATTGTTTCTGAGGTAGTGCCTGCGGTTCCTGGCAAGCAATCCGGCCACCCAGCAAAGCGGGTTTACCAGGCGCTAAGAATCGCAGTCAATGATGAGCTAGGCATCTTGGAGCGTGCGATGCCGCAGGCTATCGATGCCCTCAAGGTAGGCGGACGCTTGGTCGTAATGTCCTACCACTCCCTCGAGGACGGCATTGTCAAAGAAGCCATGCAAAAAGCTGCGACCAGTTCAACTCCGGTTGAGATGCCAATTGAACTACCGGGAACGGCACCAATTTTCAAAATCATCACTCGCGGCGTGGAGCGAAGTGGCGAGCGCGAGCTTGAGCTAAACCCACGTGCTGCTTCCGCAAGGTTGCGGGCTGGAGAAAAGGTAAAGGGCAACTAATGGCTGTATTTCTATTATCACCAAACGAGGCGAAGCGTCTTAGGCCAAGGCTTTCGGCAGGGCTAATCTTCGTGCTCGGCATGATTGCCGTTTACCTTGCCCAGTTGGCCCTGAACATGGTTTTGACCCAGGACGCTTACCAGCTGGCAGCACTGAAAGCACAAAAGCGGGACTTGACTACTCAGGTTCAGATCATCCAGGAAGAGGTGGACTCCCTAGCCTCTCCTCAAAACTTGGCTGACGCGGCAAATCGTTTGGGCATGGTTGCCAACCCAGCATCGGTTTTGCTCGATCTAGAAAAGGACAAGGTTTACGGTCAGCCAAAACCTGCAGACCCATCAAACGCGCCGCTTGCTAGCGCCAACCTGGTCGCAAACTCTGCACTTGGAACCGTTTCTGATTTCTCTGAGACCAAGGTTGCATCCTTGGAGGCTTCGAGTGTTGAAACTCAGCAGATTGCTACTGAAGAAGTAGTTTTGACTGTAATTCCAGCTTCTCCAACTAGGTAGGTCCCAATGGGTTCCCAGCGCAGTGTGAACCGACGCTTTGGGTTCTTCATTCTCTTCACGCTTGGCCTTGTGGGCCTGCTTGGTATTCGACTCGTGGATTTCCAAGTCGTCCAAGCGGCTGAGATTAAAGAAAAGTCCATGGAGCGACGCTCCGTGACGCAAACTCTGACCGCGCTGCGTGGTGAGATTCAGGACAGTTCCGGCCAAATTCTTGCTCGTACCGTATTTCGCTATGACGTGAACGTTGCCCCAAAGAACGTTGCTCCAGTAATTCGCTACTCGGAGGATGGCACTCGAACAGAGATTCCGGTGGAGCAAATTGCCATTGAGCTGGCAAAGTTGCTTGGCCTAACCGTTAGCGAAATCGCTCCAAGGCTGGTTGGCGATTCTCAGTATGCAAACCTCGCCAAACGAGTGGATGCTGAGACCTACAGTGCAATTCGTGAGTTGAAGGTGCCATGGATTTACTTCGACCGGTTTGCTGATCGTCTCTACCCAAATGGCGCTGTCGCTGGAAACCTAATTGGCTTTGTCGGTGCCGATGGGGAGCCACTAGCGGGCCTTGAGCGGCAATACAACACCTGTCTTGCTGGTGTGGATGGGCAAGAGACCTATGAGCGAAGTGCTGAGGGAGTTCGTATTCCGGCATCGAGCGTGATGACTCAGCCGATTCAAAACGGTGGCAATCTCAAGCTCACCATTGACTCCAATCTTCAGTTCTTTGCTCAGCAGGTTTTGGCTGACTCCGTAAATGACCTCTCCGCTGACTGGGCTAGTGCTGTGGTCATGGAGGCCAAGACGGGCAAGATCATCGTTGCCGCTGAAGCACCCTCGGTAGATCCGAACGACCCATCAGCCTCCAAGGCTCAAGATCGCGGCTCAAGAATCTTCCAGTCGGCTTTTGAGCC
>DLOY01000027.1:30285-30999 GCA_002478545.1 Micrococcales bacterium UBA7472 | reverse complement strand
GCACCAGTGACCAAGGCTGAGTACGAGCTCGCTCACGCCGAGCACGCCCCAGCGGTCGAAGAGGCACCAAAGCCAAAGCGTAAGCCTAAGGCCGTGGCCGCTGCAAAGAAGTAGAACTGATTCACGACTAAACCCCCTTGAAATCTTCAAGGGGGTTTAGTCTTTACAAGACCTTCGTCATGAGAATGTGTTTATCGTCGACCATCGGGCCAGGATAGAAACCCGCCTTCTCAAACATGGTTCTCGGACCACGGTAGCCATAACTGACAAATTCACCACTCGCTAAAGGCGCTGCGCTTACGGATCGATAACCGTGATTGGGCAGATCCTTCAGCCCAAAGCTCAGTAGCTGTGTTGCCACTCCCCTGCCCTGAAAATCCTCATCTACTACGAAGCAAATGATGGCGGCGGCATCGTCGTCATCTCCGGGCAATTGAACGAAGTTCCTGAAGCTATTGGCCGCCATCCAACCAACAACTCGCTCCTCATGAACAGCGACATATCCCTGCATGGTTCCATCGGCCAAGCGATCGCAGGCACGCATCCGATTCACATCGCCACGAGCATTTGCATCCTTATTTTGCGCTTCGGTGTTGAGGTAGAACTGGCAGTAGCAGCCTTGCCACTGAGGCTGGGACCTAAATGCCGGTCCATCCATGAAATCCAGATAAGGCTGTAGCTGATCCAGTGTCAGTCTTCTAATCTCAATCACAC
>DLOY01000027.1:23565-30188 GCA_002478545.1 Micrococcales bacterium UBA7472 | reverse complement strand
TTTTCTAAAGTGGAGATGGGGGGAATTGAACCCCCGTCCATTGCAACGTTTGTGGCGCTTCTACGGGTGTAGCTTCAATCTACGTTCTGCTCGACCTCGGTATTTGTCTGAAGCAACTACACCGACAGGCCCAGTCAAAGTGCGAAGTCCCAAGGAAACCTTTGACGCATTCCCTCAGCAAGATTTCTAAATGACGCCTGGGTCTAAGTTGAAATCAGACTTAGTCAGACGGACTTCGGGGCTAGCTTAAGCAGCTAGGGCGAAGTCGGCGCGCTTTGTATTGGCACCTATTGGTTTGAACACATCGTTTACGAGATAAGTGCTCATCCTCGACCCGCTTCCTCCACGCATCACTACAGTGTCGAAACCGATCATCCCCATGTTTAGTTACTTTGTATCAATCTGGACTTCGCCAGGTTCAAAAGGATAACACCGCTCTGGTCTGGTTTGTTACGCGTTCTGGTAATTCTCAACCAACTCTGAGGTTGTTAGCACTTCAGCGAATTCACCGTCGAGATTAGCGGCGCTCATTGCCATTACCTCTGAACCGCTGAACTCCCGATCGCCTAGATTTACCCCGAATGCAGAAGTGGCATCAATTGCAAACTTAACGTTGTAACCGAGGTTGCCAGCCATTCGAGCAGTTGTCTCACAACAGTAGTTTGTTGTGATGCCGCAAATAACCAAGGATCTATAGTTTCTCTTTGTGAGCCAGAGATGAAGATCTGGGGTTCCGTAGAAAGCGCTGTTTACGCTCTTTTGGATAACCGCATCATGTGGACCGGCTAAGTAATCCTCAAGTTCATTACCAACTCCCCCAGCAGCGAGCGGTGAATTTGGGTTTGAAGAGTTGTGTCGAACCAGAACCACCGGCCAAGATTTTGATCTCCACAGCTTGACTAAATCCCCGATGTTTGAGTGAACATCGGGGTTAGCAGAAAGCCCCCAATAATCCTGGTCTCGAAATCCCTTTTGGACGTCGATTACCAGAAGAACTGAGGGCTGTCGCAATTTCTAGTGAGCGTGCGCGTAGCGGTCGTACTCGAACACGAAACCGACTACAGCGATAATGGCGAAGGGAAGCGCGATGAAGAACATCCACCAACCCACAGCCAACGAAGCGAATGCGATGGCTGCCGAAGCGCCGAGCACCAGTGGCCACCAGCTATATGGGCTGTAAAAGCCGACCTCGCCGGACTCATCTTCGATGTTTCCGTCTTCACGATCCTCCGGAAGAGTTGCGGTTCGCTTCAGGGAGCTGTTGAGGTAGTAGGCAATGAACAGGGCCAAAATGACTAGCAAGGCCATAGCCGCAGTACCAATCGGTTCTACGTAGCCCCACTCAAGTTGGGTCCAAATCGCATAAGCAATGTCGGCAATAGTGAAGTACGCCGCCATTACGAGCAGGATGACAATATTCGACTTCATTAGATTCTGCCTTCCTTGGCGTAAGACGCCTTAGCTTCTGGCGAAGCGTACTCAGGGTGGTTCAGGTCAAATGCCGGAGACTCTGAGCGAATGCGAGGAATCTGGTGGAAGTTGTGGCGTGGGAATGGGGACTCGGTAGCCCATTCCAGAGAACGTCCGTAGCCCCATGGGTCCTTCAGCCCAACCATGGTTCCCTTTCGAGCGGTGATCCAAACGTTGAACAGGAACGGAATCATGGACAGGGCCAGGATAACGGCACCCAAGGTGGAGACGATGTTCATCTCGGTGAAGCCGTCCTCAGGTAGGTAGGTCGCGTAACGGCGTGGCATACCCATCACTCCCAGCCAGTGCTGGATGAGGAAGGTGGTGTGGAAGCCGATGAAAAGCAGCCAGAAGTGAATCTTCCCCAGGCGCTCATCAAGCATCTTTCCGGTGAATTTTGGCCACCAGAAGTAGAAGCCCGCGAACATCGCGAATACTACGGTTCCAAACACTACGTAGTGGAAGTGCGCAACCACGAAGTAGCTGTCGGAGAGGTGGAAGTCAAGAGCGGGTGAGGCCAGAATGACACCGGTCAAGCCACCGAAAACGAAACTGACCAAGAAGCCAAGGGCCCAAAGCATCGGAGTCTCGAATGAGACCGAGCCTCGCCACATTGTTCCGATCCAGTTAAAGATCTTTACTCCGGTTGGGACGGCAATCAACATTGTGGTGAAGGCAAAGAATGGGAGCAGTACCTGACCAGTGACATACATGTGGTGTGCCCACACGGTCATTGATAGAGCAGCGATCGCAATGGTTGCGTAAACCAGGGTCTTGTAGCCAAAGATTGGCTTACGGCTGAAGACCGGGAAGATCTCCGACACGATTCCGAAGAATGGCAGCGCGATGATGTAAACCTCTGGGTGACCAAAGAACCAGAACAAGTGCTGCCACAGCATCGCTCCGCCGTTTTCTGGGTCGAAGATGTGAGCGCCGAACTTGCGGTCGGCACCGAGAGCGAACAGTGCCGCTGCCAGAGGTGGGAAACACATGATGATCAAGATTGAAGTGACCAGTGTGTTCCAGGTGAAGATTGGCATTCTCCACATGGTCATACCTGGAGCACGCATCGTAATGATGGTGGTGATGAAGTTCACTCCACCCAAAATGGTTCCGAAACCACTCAAGGCAAGTCCGAATACCCACAGGTCGCCACCGATGCCTGGTGAGAATGTGGTGTTTGAGAGTGGTGCGTATGCAAACCATCCGAAAGATGCAGCTCCCTGTGGGGTGAAGAAACCGGAGACTGCAATCAGCGAACCAAAGTTGAAGAACCAGTAGGCAATCGCATTCAACCTTGGGAATGCGACGTCAGGTGCACCGATCTGGACCGGCATTAGAACGTTTGCGAATCCAGCGAAAAGCGGGGTTGCAAACATCAGCAGCATGATTGTTCCGTGCATCGTGAACAGCTGGTTGTACTGCTCCTTGGAGGCAACGATGTCTAGGCCTGGAAGAGTTAGTTGAGCACGAATGATCAGAGCCATCACTCCACCGATTAGGAAGTAGATGAAGGAGGTGATCAGGTATAGATAACCGATCTTTTTGTGGTCGGTGGTGGTCAGCCAATCAACGAGAAGCTGACCCTTTGAGCGCTTTGGTGCGAGAGAGCCTGGCTGGATTCTGGTTTCAGTTAAAGTTGCCATTTTTATTCCTCTGAATCAGTTCTCTTGCTTGGGTCGCCGCCTGGGAGGTTCTGGTTTCGGTCGTACTCGCCCGACAGTTGGCCTACGTTGCCAGCGGCAGCTAGGGCCTGCATTTGAGCCTCGTACTCGGCTTCAGAAACTACCTTGACGTTGAAAAGCATCATGGAGTGGTATTCACCGCAAAGCTCGGCACACTTACCTACGTATGTTCCCTCCTTGAGTGGAGTGAAGTACATGTGGTTGGTCTGACCAGGGAACATGTCCTTCTTGTAGAGGAAGTCCACAACCCAGAAGGAGTGGATTACATCGCGCGCGGTCAAATCGATCTGTACGGTCTTGCCCACTGGAAGGTACAGCGTTGGAAGAGTTTCCATGATGTTCTCTTCGTCGCCAGTGAACTGAGCCTGGATTCCGGAGAAGTAAACGTTGTCGTTCACATAGTTGAAGTCCCAGCTCCACTGCTTTCCAATGACCTCGATGACTACATCAGGGTTTTCAGTCTTCGCCTCAATGGCAGCCATGTCTCGAGCGGTGAAGGCAAAGAAGCCAACCACCAAAATCAGCGGAATAACGGTGAACAGGGTTTCGATTGGCATGTTGTAGCGAAGCTGCTGAGGCAGTCCAGTCTCGCCCTTACGACGACGATAGACAATGAGCGCCCATGCCATAAGTCCCCACGACAGAGCACCAACAGCGAGCAGCACGATCCAGGAAGTGTTCCAGAGGTGGATTATGCGGTCTGTGTGGTTGGTAACTCCCCAAGCGTCGGGCAAAAAGCCTCGCTCAAGCTCTGGGGAACAACCGGTAAGCACTAGAGCTGCTGCGGAAGCCAACGCTAGGGCCGAAAATCGGCGGCGAATCTTAGACAAGTGAGACATCCTTCTTGGGCTGCAGACGGTAAAAGTCTAGACCCAAAACTCTCTAGTTTCAGGCGTTTCGCGCCGATTTAGCTGAAGGAATCTCCACATGCGCAGGTGCCGGCAGCATTTGGGTTGTCGATGGTGAAACCTTGTTTCTGGATTGAGTCCTCAAAGTCGATAGATGCACCATCCAGGTATGGAACGCTCATCGGGTCAACAACTACCTCAACGCCATCAAATGCAACGATCGCGTCGGTTTCTTCAACCTGCTCATCAAAGAAAAGCTGGTAAATAAGGCCTGAACAACCGCCTGGCTCAACTGCCACTCGCAAGCGCAAATCATCTCGCCCCTCTGCGGTAAGCAGATTCTTCACCTTCTCAACTGCCGTTGGGGTAAGTACTACGCCGTGTGCCTGTGACATGTTTCCTCCTGTTGCTAATTAGTTTAACTAGCTGCGACGCATCTGATTCCCAGCAAGCAGCAGCATCGACTCTGCGGCGATGGCTCGCTTCAAAGTTGGCAGATGCTGAGACTCATTTGGCGAGTGAGCCCTGGAGTCAGGATCTTCTACTCCAGTGACCAGGATTTCTGCCTCTGGAAAGACCGATGCAAATTCCGAAATAAACGGGATTGATCCGCCGACGCCAATTTCCACCGCGGGCTCAGGCCAAACTCGTCCCAAGATTTCCTTTGCGAGCTCTGCTGCCCATCCTTGCTTGGCAAAGTATCCCGGTCCCTGCTCGAAGTGACCAAATTCAATGTGCGCTCCGAAGGGGGCATGCTTCACCAGATGCTCACGCAGCATCGCTAGGCCGTGATTGGGATCCTCCCCTGGGGCTAAGCGCATCGAGATGCGTGCGGTGATTTGCGGCTGCGCCGTGTTCGAAGACGTTGCCACCGCAGGAGCATCTAGGCCGATGATGGTGACAGCCGGAGCACCCCAATTTTGCTTCAGCAATGAATGTGTGCCGATTCGCTCCACACCATCTAGCAGACCTGCCTGTTCCCTAAAGTCGACATCTGAGAACGGGAGCTCTGCCACGTCAACAGTCTTTAGGCCAGCCACGGCAACGTTGCCATTCTCATCATTGAGCGTTGCCAGCAGCTTGACCATGGCGGTCATCGCGTCTGGAAGTGGACCGCCGAACATTCCCGAGTGGAGTGCGTGATCCATCGTCTTTAGAGTGAAAGTTTGAGAAACCACACCTCGCAGGGTGCTGGTCAAAGCCGGGGTGTCGATCGACCAGTTGCCACTGTCGGCGACAATGATCAAATCTGCCGCCAGCTCTTCTCGATTGTCGGCCAGGAAATTCGAAAACGACTCGCTTCCAGCCTCCTCTTCGCCCTCAATAAAAAGCGTGATTCCGAGGTTGATATCACCAGCTAACTCAGCAAGTGACTTGAGGGCATAGACGTGGGTGATTACACCGGCTTTGTCATCACTGACGCCGCGGCCATAAAGCCTGTCACCCTTTAGCGTTGCCTGAAATGGCTCGCTCTCCCAAAGTTCTGGATTGCCTGGTGGCTGAACATCGTGGTGTGCGTAGAGCAGGACATGCGGTGCATCATTTCTTGCCGCTCTGCGCGCCAAGACTGCCGGAGATCCAGGCTCGCCATTTGGCTTGAGTGCGGTTCTGATCTCTACAAAGTCAAATAGTCCTGTCGCCGAGAGCAGATTCTTGACTGCGTCGGCGGACCGGTTCAAATTGCTCGGATCGAAACTTGGCCAAGCGATGCCTGGAATCTTTACCAACTCCCCAAGATCACCCACCGCTTGAGAGAAGTTCTCTTGAACAAAAGATTCGACTTTGGCTTGCAGTTCGCTGGAAACCGAGACTTTAGAGAATGTCATGGCGATAATCTAGTCGCAGATCTCGAGAGGTTCCGCATGTCAGAAACCAATTCATCAGCAGGCAAGGGTAGGCCTACTCCCCCGCGCAAAGTTCGCGAGCAGGCACGTAAAAAGCCACTGGTTGGCGATCGCAGCAAGGAGGCTCGAAAGGCCCAGCGCGAGAAACTGCGCGAGGAACGTCAAAAGGCGCGTGAGGGCATGATGGCCGGTGACGAACGTTACCTTACCTACCGTGATAAGGGTCCACAGCGTAAGTTCGTTCGCGACTTGGTAGATTCCCGATTTACCGCTGGTGAAATGGTGCTCCCGGCCATGTTTCTAGTCGTGCTCACGACCTTCATTGACAGCTACGAAGTTCAGCTAATTTCACTGCTTGCGATGTGGTCTCTGTTTCTTGTAGTCGCTTTCGACGCCTTCTTGGTCTCCCGATCGGTAAAGAAGCGCGTTGCAAAGAAGTTCGGTGCGGACAAGGTGGAGGGTGGCCTGGGTTGGTATGGGGCGATGCGCTCAATCCAGATGCGTGCGCTGAGAATTCCAAAGCCTCAAGTTTCAAGATTCGCAAAAATCGACTAGTCAGTTAGGGCAGAAGAAAATGAAGCATCGCTACCTTGGTAACTCCGGACTGAAGGTTTCCGAACTGATCTATGGAAACTGGCTCACTCATGCTTCTCAGGTTGCCGAAGAGCAGGCTATTGCAACAGTAAACGCAGCGCTTGAGGGTGGCATCACAACTTTCGATACGGCCGATGCCTATGCCAACCAAGCCGCAGAAGTGGTTTTGGGTAAAGCCCTTA
>DLOY01000027.1:21820-23438 GCA_002478545.1 Micrococcales bacterium UBA7472 | reverse complement strand
AGCCGGAAGCACATTTTTGAGTCCATCAATGGTTCACTCAAGCGCCTGCAAACCGACTACGTCGATCTATACCAGGCGCACCGCTTCGACTACGAAACTCCGCTAGAGGAGACCATGCAGGCATTTGCCGACTTGGTTCGCATGGGGAAAGTTCTCTACGTCGGAGTTTCTGAATGGAATGCTCAGCAAATTCGCGAAGGTCAAAAGCTCGCCTCCCAGCTGGGCTTTAAGTTGATCTCAAACCAGCCTCAGTATTCGATGCTCTGGCGCGTAATCGAAGCTGAGGTAATTCCAACCAGCCTCGAACTAGGCCTAGGTCAAATTGTCTGGTCACCAATGGCACAAGGTGTGCTCACCGGAAAGTACCTTCCTGGGCATCCAGCCCCTGAGGGTTCGCGCGCTGCTGACCCTGCCATGTCTTCAATAGTGGAGAAGTTCATGGGTGAAGCGACGTTGACTGCTGTGCAAAACCTTCGCCCATTGGCCGAAGGGCTGGGGCTTACCATGGCCCAATTCGCGCTTGCCTGGGTGCTTCAGAACCAGGCTGTTTCCGCAGCCATTGTTGGAGCGTCTCGACCAGAGCAGATCAAGGACAACCTTGGCGCTTCAGGCATCGAGATACCAGCAGATGTGATGTCAAAGGTTGATGAGGTTCTGGCAGGGGTCTACATGACCGACCCAAGCCTGACGAAGTCGCCAGCAGAGCGCCCCTGCTAATTGATTTTTGCCAGGCGAGCAGGCCAAAGCGGCCCGTTGTAGATGAATCCGGTATAGCCCTGGACTAGGTCTGCACCGAGAGAAACTCGAGCCTGAACCTCAATCCTGGTGTTCACGCCACCAACCGAAATTACACAGTACGAACTGTCTAATTCTTGGCGAATAATCCTTAGCATCTCGAGGGATCTTGAGCGCAAAATTGGACCGGAAAGTCCGCCGGCTTCAGCCAAAAGCGCAGGATCGGCCTTCAGGTTTCGGCTAATTGTCGTGTTCGCGGCTATCACACCGGCAAGTTTGGTGCTCTTGACCAATTGCAAAATTTCGATCAAGTCTTGGTCGGCAAGATCCGGCGATAGCTTGAGCAAGACAGGCTTTCCAGAAACGTTTTCGACTGTGGCCACCAAAATTGGCTTCAGCGCTTCAACTTGCTGAAGATCTCTCAGTCCTGGGGTGTTGGGCGAGGACACATTAACAACTAGGTAATCCGCGTAAGGAGAGAGTGCTGCGGCCGCCAGCTGATAATCCTGATAAGCGAATTCAGCCGGAGTGTCCTTGTTTTTTCCTATGTTGACACCGATGACAGGTAGGTTCTCGCCGCTTTCGCGCAACTTCTTCAGGCGCTTTGCAACGACTTCCGCACCATCATTATTGAAACCCATCCGATTGATGAGCGCCTTATGCTCAGGAAGTCTAAACATCCTTGGCTTTGGATTACCAGGCTGTGGCCTTGGCGTGACCGTGCCAATCTCGACGTGGCCAAATCCGAGGGCATGCATGGGTTTGATGAGCTTGGCGTTCTTATCAAATCCAGCGGCGAGACCAAAGCGATTTTCAAAAAGAATGCCCATCACTTTGATATCTCGAGGCCGATTACGCGCTCGCAGGATACCGATCGCAGCTA
>DLOY01000027.1:8233-21685 GCA_002478545.1 Micrococcales bacterium UBA7472 | reverse complement strand
AAAAAGACATTGAACAGCAAGCGATAGATCATTCGGCCCTCAGGCTCGCGATCGCGTTTTCAAAGTCATCAAGTGAATCCCAAGCTTGGTAGACGCTGGCAAATCGCATGTAGGCAACGTGGTCTAGGTTTCGAAGTGGATCGAGAATCGCTAGACCGATGTCCTGAGCCTCAATAGAAGCTGCACCAGTAGCTCGCAAGGTCTCCTCGACCTGCTGCGCAAGTAATGCCAGGTCAGCATCGGTAACGGGTCTGCCCTGGCAAGCCTTGCGAACACCACTGACAATCTTGTCTCTTGAAAACGGTTCCGTAACGCCAGAGCGCTTAGTGACCATCAGGCTCGCAGTCTCAACAGTTGTGAATCGCTTTTGACACTCTGGGCACTGACGTCGACGACGGATTGAAGAACCATCATCTGAAGTCCTGGAGTCGATTACTCGGGAATCTGCATTCCTACAAAATGGACAGAACATCAGCGATCCTCTCTGATCGAAGCTGCGGTGCCGTGCGCGGAGAGACCCTCGGTATGAGACAGGATCTCTAGCTGACTAGAAATTTGAGCCAGAGCGCTCTTCGAGTAAGAAATTACCTGCTGTGGCCTGAGGAAGGTGTGAACTCCTAAGCCTGGTCCAAACTTGGCCTGCTGGGAAGTTGGCAAGACGTGGTTAGAACCTGCCAGGTAATCGCCCAAGCTAACGGGAGAAAAATCACCGATGAAGAGCGCCCCGGCATTGGTGATTTGCTGGGCAACCCTCTCAGGATTCACTGTCTGAATTTCGAGGTGTTCAGTGGCATAGTGGTTTGCAACAGCTATGGCCGCCTCAATGTTTTCCACCAAGACCAGTGCGGACTGCTCCCCCGCTAACGCAATCTCGGCGCGCTCCCGATTAGCGGCTAGCTCGAGCTGACGCTGAACCTCCAGGGAGACACTGTCAATCAACTGCTTCGAGTCGGAGACCAAAACCGCGGCTGCATTCTCGTCGTGTTCAGCTTGGGATATGAGGTCTGCGGCCACGAAGGCTGGGTTCGCTGTCTCGTCGGCAATAATTAGGATTTCGGTGGGGCCAGCTTCGGAGTCGATTCCGATTTTTCCGCGCAACAGACGCTTGGCAGTGGCAACGTAAATGTTTCCCGGTCCAGTAACCATGGTCACTGGCTCCAGGCCAATTTCAGGAACTCCGTGCGCGAAGGCTGCTACCGCACTCGCACCGCCGATCGCGTAAACCTCGGTTACCCCCAAAAGCTCAGCGGCGGCGAGAATGCTGGGGTGTGGTAGCCCCTGAAATTCAACCTGGGCTGGCGAGGCAATTACGATTCGTGGGACGTTGGCAACCTGTGCCGGAACCACGTTCATGATTACGCTGGATGGATAGACAGCCTTGCCACCAGGGACATATAAACCGACAGAATCTACTGGCACATAACGCTGCGTGACATTGGCACCATCACCAAGGTCAACACTCACGCTGGCAGGAACGACCGCGCCACTCACGCGACGAACTCGCGCAATTGCCTCGCTCAGGGCTGCCACCAAAGCTGGCTCGGTGTTTTCTAGCGCAGAACGAAGCTGCTCACGTGAAACCTTGAATGAGGCCGGCAACACCCGATCAAACTTCTGAGCGTGATCACGAAGGGCCGCTTCCCCGCGAGTTCTGACCTCTTCGCAGATTGTCCAAACAGTGGCCTCAATAGCGGAGTTGTCCTCGATGGTTGCCCTGGGAATCAAAAGGTTCACCCGCGAAGCTGTAATCGGGCCTGTTAGTTCTAAAAGCCGCAATTAATACCTCGGAATAAATTGGTGAATTTGATGCTCTAACCTTATCTAAGATGACAAATCAATCCACGGACTTCAATCTGTTTGGCGCAGATGCGCTCAAAGCCGCATTCCGACGCCACGCCTCTGGAGTGGCCATCATCACAGCCAGCACCAAAGCGGGCGATCCAATTGGTTTTACTGCAACATCGGTGACTTCGCTGGGTTCTAATCCACCATTGGTCTCTTTCAACATTGCACAAGGCTCGTCTTCCTACGAGCACCTGGTTGAGGGTTCGCATGTTGCTATCCACACGTTGACAACCGAAAACCTCGCACTTTCTCAAAAACTGGCCGGTCCCAAGGAGGACCGTTTCAAAGATGTTGAATACAACCTGGTTTCGGGAGTTCCAGTTTTTCCGCATACTTCTGCGGTTATTTTGGCAAGTGTCAGGACCAGGCTCGAAGTTGCGGCGAACGCCGTGATAGTGGTCGACGTTATCAGTGGGCTGGAAAACTCTGAGGCAGAGCCCCTTCTCTACTACCGTCGCGGGTACCTAACAACCGGTGAGCGACTAGCTGACAATTTCTAATCGACTGCGTCTGGGCCCAGCAGGGCCTTGAGCTCTCCAAACAAATCATGACCCACGGCTACACGCTGGGGTAGCAAGAAATGCTTGACAGTTGACCCAATCAGTTTGACTTGGACTTCGACAGGACCCGGATGAGTGTCCAGGATTTGCCCCAACTTAGCCAAAATTGTCTTGTTTGCCATTGATTCTTTGATTGCTAGCTTCAGGACCCCACCCTGCTCACGCCCAGCGTCAAGAACTTCAATTGAGAATGCCTGTAGGGTGACCTCCTCGTCGCGTCTGGAAATCCTTCCGCGAATGGCAACTGTCTGATCAGCGATCAATAGCTCCCGGTTTTCCAGATAGGTCTTACCCATAAACATCACTGAAATTTCGCCAGAGAAATCCTCTAGCGTGACCTGACCATAGGGATTTCCAGACGTTCTGGCGACGCGGTGGGCAACCTGGGTAATCAAACCCGCAATTGTGACAGTCTCCCCGTCTTTGAGCTGAGTCTCACGAAGCGCGATAACACCCATGTCCGAGTGTCGCATCAGGAGCGCTTCCATGCCCGCAAGCGGGTGATCTGAGACATAAAGTCCGAGCATCTCACGCTCGTGCGAGAGTAGGTCACGCTTGGTCCACTCCGGAAGATTCGGGACCTCAATTACGGCCGGGTCCTCCTCTAGCAAACCTCCGAAAAGGTCCATCTGACCCGATGCCTGCTGCTTCTTCAAAACCACGGCTGAGTCAATGGCCTCTTCATGAATTGCAATCAGAGATCTGCGGGTGTGGCCAAGTGAGTCAAAAGCTCCGGCCTTTATCAGCGATTCAACAACTCGTTTCGAAGTGGCCTGCTGACCGACTCGAGAAAGGAAGTCGTGGAAGGATGTGAATTTTCCGGCTTGACGAGCCTCGACAATCGCATCGACCACGTTTTTACCGACGTTACGGATCGCGCCTAGGCCAAATCGAATGTCGTCACCAACGGCAGCAAACACGCCAATAGATTCGCTGACGTCAGGCGGTAGCACCTTGATGCCCATTTTTCGACACTCATTTAGGTAGATAGCAAGCTTGTCTTTTGAGTCGCCCACGCTTGTCAAAAGCGCCGCCATGTACTCGGCCGGGTAGTTGGCCTTGAGGTATGCGGTCCAGTAGCTGAGGACGCCGTAACCCGCCGAGTGAGCCTTATTGAAGGCGTAGTCAGCGAACGGTAGCAGAGTCTCCCAGAGAGCCTTGATCGCTTCTTTGGAGTAGCCGCGCTCCTGCATACCGGCACTGAAAATCTCGTACTGCTTTTCCAGCTCTTCGGGTTTTTTCTTTCCCATGGCTCGACGCAATAGGTCAGCTTGACCCAGCGAGTACCCCGCTACTTTTTGAGCAGCGGCCATCACCTGCTCTTGGTACACAATCAGTCCATAGGTGGGACCCAGAATCTCACGCAGCGGCTCTTCCAGCTCTGGATGGACCGGCTCGGATTGCTGCTGGCCATTTTTGCGCTGGGCATAGTTGATGTGAGAGTTCATACCCATCGGACCTGGGCGGTAAAGCGCAATCACGGCGGATATGTGCTCAAACTCCGTTGGCTTTAGCTGCCGCAGGAGCTGACGCATGGCATCACCATCGAGCTGAAAAACTCCGAGGGTATCGCCGCGAGAGAGTAGTTCAAAGGTCTTTTCGTCGGCATTGAGGTCGAGCTCCTCCAGCACAACACTCTCGCTACGGTTCTGCCGAATGTTTTCGAGAGCATCGTCCAAGACTGTTAGGTTTCTAAGCCCTAAAAAGTCCATCTTTAAAAGGCCCAGATCCTCACAAGGGGGTTGATCGAACTGAGTGATAATCGCGCCATCTTCCTCACGCTTCATGATGGGGATTACATCCATCAGTGGCTCGGCAGACATAATCACACCGGCAGCGTGAACTCCCCATTGTCGCTTCAAAGATTCAAGGCCTTGAGCGAGGTCAAAGACTCGCTTTGACTCCTCGTCATTTTCGATAATCTCCCTAAATTCAGCAGCTTCGGAGTAGCGCTCGGCAGATGGATCGATCAACTCATTGAGCGACACATCGCGACCCAGAACCATCGGCGGCATTGCCTTGGTTAGCTTCTCACCAACGGCATACGGCATGGCTAAAACCCGAGCCGCGTCTTTCAACGCCTGCTTAGCTTTGATGGTTCCGAAAGTAACAATCTGTGCCACCCGGTCGTCGCCATACTTCTCAGTGACATAGCGAATAACTTCCGGTCGGCGACGATCGTCGAAGTCGACATCGATATCGGGCATTGAAAGTCGCTCTGGGTTCAAAAACCGCTCAAAAATCAAATCGTGTTCCAGCGGATCAAGTTCCGTGATTCCCAGGGCGTAAGCGACTATGGAACCTGCGGCGGATCCTCTACCGGGACCCACTCGAATGCCCTGGGATCTGGCCCAGGAAATGAAGTCGGCAACTACCAGAAAATAACCGGGGAATCCCATTCGAACTATGACATCAAGTTCATAGGCGGCTTGCTCGCGGTGTCTATCGGAGTAACCGGCTGGGAATCGACGGTCCATTCCGCGCCAAACCTCTTTGGCCAACCAATCAGCCTCAGTCTCCCCCTCAGGGACCGGGAACCTTGGCATCAGGTCACGCTTTTCGAAGTTGACTTCCGAGCGTTCGGCAATCAAAAGAGTGTTGTTAGCGGCCTCGGGAAGATCTTTGAATAACTCCCGCATTTGCGCCGCAGACTTGAGGTAATACTCCTGCGACTCGAACTTGAAACGGTTTTGGTCATAGATATTTGAACCAACCTGGACACAAAGCAGCGCGTCGTGAGCCTCGTGGTCCTCCTGGTTCGTGTAGTGCAAATCATTTGTAGCAACCAGAGGCAGGCTGAGGTCCTTGGCCAAGCGCAACAGGTCGTCACGTACTCGCTTTTCGATGGAAAGGCCGTGATCCATAACCTCAACGAAGAAATTGCCCTCACCGAAAATGTCTCGGAATTCGGCAGCAGTTCGGATGGCCTCGTCGTATTGACCCAGGCGAAGTCGCGTCTGTACTTCACCACCGGGGCACCCTGTGGTAGCAATGAGACCCTTGCCATATTTATTGAGTAGTTCGCGGTCCATTCGAGGCTTGAAGTAGTAGCCCGATAGGTACGCCTCAGAGGAGAGCCGGAAGAGGTTTTGCATAGATGCGTTGTCGGTGGACCACATAGTCATGTGGCTGTATGCACCGCCACCTGAGACGTCGTCATCTCCCCCATCGGCCCATCTAACCTTGGATTTCTCTAGGCGAGACCCTGGAGCAACGTAAGCTTCGATGCCGATGATTGGCTTAATGCCTTGAGCCTTGGCCTGTTTCCAGAATTCGTAGGCTCCATGAGTATTGCCATGGTCGGTCATGGCGATGGCGGGCATTCCGAGCTCGACTGCCTTTGCAATCAGCTTTTTGACCCGCGCTGCCCCATCGAGCATCGAATACTCGGTGTGATTGTGCAGGTGAACAAAAGACTCGCTCAAACCCGCTCCTAGTTGATAGGCCTAAATCCTAAAGCCGAAAATCGGTATCTCTGAGTTTGCCGAGAGCGAGTTCGAGATCCGCTGGATAATCGGACTCAAATTCCACCCAATCTCCACTTATCGGATGCGCGAAGGCCAACTTTTTGGCATGGAGCCACTGCCTATCGAGTCCTAAGGCCGCAGCGAGTTTGGGGTCAGCCCCATAGAGCGGATCGCCAACCAGTGGATGCCTGAAGTGCGAGAAGTGCACTCGAATTTGGTGTGTTCTTCCAGTCTCCAGCCCCACCTCCATGAGGGCGGCGGCAGGAAGTAACTCGATAGTTTTGTAGTGAGTTACAGCATGCTTACCCTCAGCTGAAATCGTGAACTTGTAGTCATGGCGCTGACTTCGAGCAATTGGAGTGTCAATAGTTCCCGACGCTGGTTCCGGATGCCCTTGAGCTAGCGCATGATAGGTCTTCTTCACCGTCCTATCCCTAAAGGCTTGCTTCAGCACCGAATAAGCCCGTTCCGATCTGGCTAGCACCATCAAACCGCTTGTGCCAACATCAAGACGCTGCACGATCCCCTGTCGCTCATGAGCACCGGATGTGGAGAGCGTGATGCCCCTGGATAGCAGCACGCCAGCGACGCTGGGGCCCTCAAAGCCCACCGAAGGGTGAGAAACCACGCCAGCTGGTTTGTTGATCACGACTATGTCGTCGTCCAAATAGACAATCTCTAGCTCTGGAACATCAGCCGCAATAACTTCCAAACTTTGGACTGGTCGCTCATCAAGCTCAACCTCAATTACCATCTCGGCTGTTAGCCGATCCGATTTACCAAGGGTTCCAAACTGAGTTTTGACCAAGCCAGCTTCGATCAGGTCAATGACCTTGGTTCTGGAGAGTCCAAGCATTTTTGCGATTGCCGCATCGGCTCTTTCGCCAGCAAGCAGATCAGGAACCGGGAGGAACTTACTCACCCCTGTTGCCACCAATCTCATCGCCCGTGAGGGTCCTGAGCATCGCCAGTGCGATACCGATCACCAGAAACGAGTCGGCCAAGTTGAAGATTGGGAAATTGAATGGAATTTGAATGAAATCAACCACGTGACCGGAGAAGAAAGCGGGCTCCTTGAATACTCGGTCAACCCAGTTCCCAGCTGCACCACCGAGGACCAAACCGGCAATGACTGCCCAAATTTTGGTCTTAGCCTTGGGTCCATACCAAAGAAGTAGCAGGACCGCGACTGAAGAAATTAGCGCCAGGATCCAAGTAGCCCCAAATCCCAATGAGAAAGCCGCCGCTTCGTTATAGGCGAGCCTGAACCGAAGCAGATCCCCAATAACGCTTATGACAGTTCCGTCCGCCAATAAGCTCTCGGCGGCATACTTTGTGACCTGGTCCAGGACGATAGTCGTAAGACCAATCGAGTAAACCCAGCGGGCGGAGGAGCTAGTTGCGCTCACTCAGTTCGGTTTCTTCTTCGTCTTCCTCTGAAACCTCGGTCTCAACCGCAGTTGCAACTACAGCGGCCGCAGCAGCAGCACTCTCAAGCTCAATCTTCGCGGCGGCCTCGAGTGGCTGCTCGAAGGACTCTTCGCGAACCAGGGTTTGCAGCTGGTTCTCGATGTAGTCGCGCAGACGGCCGCGGTAGTCGTGTTCAAATTCGCGCAGCTCGTCGATGGTGTTCTCAATGGCACGGCGGTCAAGCTCAAGCTGTCCGATGACTGCCCGAGCCTGAGCCTCGGCATCACGAACCAAGCGAGTCGCCTGCTCCTGACCGTCCCTAATCAGCTGATCGCGCTTGGTAAGGCCCTCGCGAACGTGCTCCTCGTGTAGCTTGCGAGCAAGTTCCAAAAGACTGTGAGAGTTCTGAGCATCGGACGCCGATGGCACTGCTGCAGCGGCGACAACGGATGCTGCCGGGTAGGAAGGGGCGGCTGCAGGAGCTTCTTCAGCGCGAGCCTGGGCTGCTGCCAACTTGGCCTTGAGTTCTTCATTTTCCTGACTTAGGCGACGGAATTCAACGGCCACCTCGTCCAGAAAGTCATCTACCTCGTCCTGGTCATAACCCTCACGGAACTTGGTTTGCTGAAATCTCTTGTTGACTACATCCTCGGGCGTCAGCGCCATTTGGTGCACCTTCCTAACAGGGTCGCTCAAAGCAACGAACACCATGTTATTTGACTAAAGGGCGGCTGCCAAACTCCGAAGGAAAAGTACCGCTATGAGCACAATCGTGAATGCTAAATCAAGAGCAACTGGACCAAGCCTCACGGGTGGCACGAAGCGACGGACAAACTTCAGCGGAGGGTCAGTGATCGTGTAAACAAAATCCAAAACAGGAAGCAAGATCCCAGGTGGTCGCCAGGAACGATTCACGCTCATGATGAGATCGACAACAAAACGCGCCATCAAAACGTAGAAGTAAATCTGAAGCGCAAAGGCGAAAAGGTTACCCAGCAGACCCATGGATTAGTTCATTAGGTCTTCGCTGGTTTCTTCCTCAGAGTCTGAGTCGGAAATCGCAACGTGCGCTGGGGTTAGCAGGTAAACCTTTGGGGTTACACGCTTCAGCGAGCCCTCGAGGCCCTCTTTGAGTCCAATCATGAAGTCGAGCATGCGCTTGGCCTCAGGCTCGCTCAGGGCTGCGATGTTGACGATCACCGGTACCCCTTGACGGAAGTTTGCAGCGACGTCCTTGCCGTCGGCGTAGGACTGAGGGTCGATGGTCACGATTTCTGACATGTCAGAGGAACGACGACGCGCTGCAGGGCGTGGCTTCGCAGCAGATTCCGAAACAGGTGCCTCAGAGCCACCAAATCCGAAGAATGTCATTACTGAATTCATTACGCCCATGAATACTCCTTAGTTCTTCTCAAGACTAGGCTCAATAAGCCCTCGGGCCCGTTATTTTGGACCCAACCCGAATGTGTGTCGCGCCAAGTTCCAGCGCTACTTGATAGTCCTCGCTCATGCCCATTGAAAGCGCTCGCGCGTCCGGAGCGATCTTCAAAAAGTCGCTCTGGAGCTGCAGCACTCTCTCGAATTCTGATCTGGGGTCCTCTCCTAAGCCCGCAACCGCCATCAAGCCTTGAAGTTGGATTTCCGGCACGCTGAGAACCTGCTCAGTGAGTGCACCAAGATTTTCTGGCATCACTCCGCCTCGACCAGGATCGCCTGTCAGGTTTAGCTCAATGAACCCCTGAACCGCTCGCTCTAGCTTTGGTAGCTGTTTTGCCAACTCTTGGACCAGGGAGGGTCTGTCGATGGAGTGGATTGCTGCGGCATAACGCAGCACCGATTTCACCTTGTTGGTTTGGAGCTGCCCAATGAAATGCCAATTGAGCGAGTTGTTCGGCCGAAGCTCCTGAGTAGCGAAAAACTTGGCACTGGCCTCCTGGTCACGATTCTCGCCAACATGAAGACATCCCAGGTCAACCAGTTCTGCTACCAATTGAGCAGGGTGATTTTTGGTGACCACAATCAGGGTCGCCGGGCCGAAAGCCGAAGGGGCCTTGGCCACATCGGCCAAGACCCTTTCGTAACGCTCTTTTAGGCTCAACGGAAGAACTCAGGGAGATCTAGGTCATCCCCGAATCCACTGTTGGAGGCAACCGAAACCTCGACCGATTCAAATCCCTGGAACTCGGAGATGGTCTCAGCCACAGGCTCTTCCACGATCACTTCCTCCGCACTGTTTGCCACGGCAGTAGCAGCTGCAGCTGCAAGTGCGGCCTGGCCGAGTGCGGCTGCATCAAAACGGCGGTAGGTTGGCTCGCCCCCATCAAACCCGGCGGCAATGACGGTAATGCGAACCTCGTCACCGAGGGTGTCTTCGATAGTTGCACCGAAGATGATGTTCGCTTCTGGGTGTACTGCCTCTTGAACTAGACGAGCCGCATCGTCAATTTCGTGCAGACCAAGGTCCGAAGCACCCTGGATTAGAAGTAGCACTCCGTGAGCACCCTCGATGGTGGCTTCAAGTAGTGGTGAGGAGACGGCGATTTCCGCAGCGCGAACGGCACGGTCTTCTCCCTTGGCGGTTCCGATACCCATCAGGGCAGATCCGGCACCCTGCATCACGGACTTGACGTCGTTGAAGTCCAGGTTGATTAGGCCAGGGACAACGATCAGATCGCTGATGCCCTGAACACCGGCACGCAGTACATCGTCTGCCGTCATGAAGGCCTCGATGGCAGAGATCTTCTTGTTGGACATTTCAAGTAGGCGCTGGTTCGGAACCACGATCAAGGTGTCCACCTCAGCACGCAGTGCCTTGATGCCCTCATCGGCCTGAACCGCACGGCGCTTTCCTTCAAAGTTGAACGGTCTGGTGACAACACCAACGGTCAGTGCACCGAGACGGCGTGCAATTCTGGCAACAACCGGAGCAGCACCGGTTCCAGTTCCACCACCTTCACCTGCGGTCACGAAGACCATGTCTGAGCCCTTCAGAGCGGACTCAATTTCGTTCTCGTGCTCTTCAGCGGCACGACGACCAACCTCAGGGTCAGCGCCGGCGCCGAGGCCACGAGTGATGTCACGACCAATGTCTAACTTGACATCAGCATCGCTCATCAAAAGCTGCTGGGCGTCAGTGTTCACAGCTACGAACTCGACTCCGCGAAGACCAGATTGGATCATGCGGTTCAGAGCGTTTACTCCACCGCCACCAACGCCCACGACCTTGATGACTGCTTGATAGTTCGGTGCCTGTGACACTTTTGCCTCCTGTTGAGAAAACCCTCAAGTTAAGGCTGAGGCTTAACTTTGTTTCAGGTTTTCAAATTGCGCGAAGAAGGTAGAGCGCTGGGGCCAAATCGGAACCCATCGGCTCGGGCGTGTCGCAAACAGGCTCAGTAATTTGGGTAGGTAACCACCGGTGCGTTTGGTGAAGAAACATCCACCACCACAGATTCCTTGAGGCCCGTTTTCAGCAGCGTCATGAGGACCTCATTCTTAAGCAGAGCCTGCTTTGTGTCACCCCAAATCACGGTAATGTTCGACTTCTTCAGGACCAGATTGGTAGTTAGCTGCTCTGAAACTTCGATCGAATAAACCCGCTGATAAGTCTTTACAGGAAGTGACAGCAGCACTTCCATCGCAGTTTTGAACTGCGGGCTGTCTTTTGGATTGCCCTTTAGATTCAGGTATGGAAGCTTGACAGCAGCATCGGTTTGCTCAATTTGAACCCCGGCTGCATCGTAAAGATAGTTTTTTCCCGAACGAACCAGGACCACGATCGGTTGACGCTCTCGAATCTTGACCTTCAAAGTGTGTGGCGGTTCGGCCTGGATTGCAAAGGTTTCAATCAATGGGAAATCTGCCAGCAGCTGTGCAACTTCCACCTCAGAAATTGTGGTCAGTGGCCTGCCATCCAGAGTTTCTAGGGCCTTCGAAATCTTCTTGGGCTCAAGACGTTGGGTGCCGGAAATAGTTATCTTTTCAATTGCCAAAAGCGGAGTGAAGAAAGTTGCAGCCACCAGGCCAAACAGGACAAGTGGTGCAACGACCATGAAGATTCGAGCAAATAGCGCGAAGGGGCCGAGATTCGATTTTGGCTTGGAGCGCTTGGTTCTACCGATGCGCTTGCGCTCTTTGGCCAGCAGCTCTCGCTCTGGCTTTTTCACTTCTCTAGGGCCTCAAGTAACTCAGGAACCATCTTGTAAACATCGCCACAACCCATGGTCATGATGAAATCTCCCTCGTGAGCCAATGCTGCTGCCGCGGCTGGCGCATCTTGCCAAAGTGGCACGTAGTGCACTTTGCTCTTATCAGAGAAACGTTCTGTAATCAGCGCTCCGGTAACTCCGGGCTCGGGATCCTCGCGAGCTGCGTAAACATCTAGTACGACGACCTGATCACTCAAAGACAGAGCCTGGGCGAACTCCTGAGCGAAGATTCGAGTTCTGGAGTAGAGATGTGGCTGGAAGACGGTGATCAATTTCCCATTGCCCACTGCGGCCCTCGCGGCCTTGAGCGCAGCTGCCACCTCAGTCGGATGGTGCGCAAAATCGTCGTAGACCTTCACTCCCCTGCGCTCACCGTGTAACTCGAACCTTCGGACTGTTCCCCCAAAGGTGGCGACAGCTTTTGCGGCCTCAGCAAAATCAAAACCATGGCCTACCAATACCGCGACCGCGCCGGCCGCGTTCAAGGCATTGTGGGCACCTGGGATGCTCAGTTCGATCTGTACCTTGATGCCCTGATAGCCAAGAGCGAAATTCACCTGCGGCCCAGAGGCATCCACCTCGGTGACTCGAACATCCGCTGTTTCCGACTCACCAAACGTGAGAACCCGCGGATGATTCAAGCGCGAGGTCACGCGAACCGCTCCAGGGTCATCCGATGAGATAACCACCAGATTCGAAGCAGCGTCGGCAAACTTGACGAACTCCCCCTCGAATGCCTCCAGGGAGCCAAAATGGTCGAGGTGATCTGGGTCAACGTTGGTGATCAAAACGGTGTCCGTCTGGTAATGCAGGAATGAGCTATCGGACTCATCCGCCTCGATAACGAAGTGTTCCCCGGACCCGAAATTACTTGATGCCCCGTAGGCCTGAATCACTCCGCCGTTTACAAAGCTGGGATCTGCACCCAAAACATCGAGTGCGGTCACAACCATGCCTGTAGAAGTAGTCTTGCCGTGAGCACCAGCAACCGCAATTAGCTTTCCAGTTGAGGCAAGATGCGCCAGCATGGCAGAGCGGTGCAGCACAGGCAGCCCGCGTTCCTTGGCCAATAGATACTCTGGATTTGTTGGCCAGAGAGCGCTGGTGACAACGACGGTATCGGCATCCCCCAAATTCTTGGCATCGTGACCAATGGTGATTTCTGCGCCTAGTTTCCTAAGTTGAGTGATGTTGTCACTGTCACGAACATCGCTACCGGTGACCTTATGCCCCATGCCAAGCAGAAGTCGTGCCAGGCCAGACATACCTGACCCGCCAATACCAACGAAATGAACTTTGCCTAAGTCCTTTGGAACCGGCTGCGAGTAATCAGGCTTAATCATTGAACTAAGTATTCACCGCATCCAGGACCAAGTCCCTAAGGCGCAGGGTGCTGTCGGGAATTCCCATGCTTTTTGCAGCGGATGACATTTTTTTCAAGGTTGCTGAGTGAGAGATCAGCGGAATCACCTCGGCCTCAATGAATGCAGCGTCAAATTCCTTATCCAGTCGGATCAGCCCCCCGCCCGCCTCGCAGACCGTCACGGCATTGAACTCCTGCTCGCCATTACCCACCGGGTAGGGAACGTAAACCGCGGGTAGTCCGACGGCGCTGAATTCTGAGACCGTAGAGGACCCCGCTCGCGAAATTGCGAAATCGCTTGCCGCAATTGCAACATCCATGCGATCGCAGTAGGTCATCGAGCGGTAGCCAGCCTCTTGACGAGCAACGTAATCCGACTTATCTCCGAGGATGTGTAGCACCTGAATCCCGGCTGCTTTCAGCTTGGGCAGCGCTTCTACAACTGCATCATTGATGCGCTTTGCCCCAAGTGAGCCTCCGGTCACCAAGAGCGTCGGGAGCGATGGGTCCAAACCCAACTCAACCCTGGCTTGACCCTTGTCATATCCGGCAACAGATTCGACTATCTCGGGCCTGATTGGCATGCCGGTTATCGCACC
>DLOY01000027.1:2531-8119 GCA_002478545.1 Micrococcales bacterium UBA7472 | reverse complement strand
CGATTGGCAATCCCAGCCCGAGCATTTGCTTCGTGGATCACGAGCGGTTTTCTCGCCAGAAAAGCGGCGAGGTATGCAGGCGCGGAGGCGTAGCCTCCAAATCCAACCACTGCGTCAACTCGGTATTTGGACAGCACTACCATGACATCGAAGGTGGCCTTCAGGAAGCGAAACGGAAAGGCAAGCGCCCTCAAATTGAGCCTTCTTGGAAATGGCAATCTAGCAATCGTCAATAACTCAAAACCACGCTCTGGGACGAGCCTGGACTCGAGCCCCTCTTTTGTACCCAGGGCAAGCACTGTGTGATCCTCGGCGCGAAGTTGTTGGGCAAGAGCGAGTAAAGGGTTGACGTGACCGGCGGTGCCGCCGCCGGTTAGCAGAAATCTCGTCATCGTCTAGATCGCCCTGGATTCATGACCCGGTCACGCTCCACAGCGAGAACCACTCCAATGGCAGCCATGGTTGAAATCAGCGATGAGCCTCCGGCGCTTACAAGCGGCAGTGGAACACCCAGCACTGGGAAGACCCCTAACACCACACCGATGTTGATAAAGGCCTGCATCGAAATCCAGACCATCACCGCAGCAACAAGGTTTCGACTAAAGCTGTTGGTTTGATTCTTTGCGATGGCGAACAGTGTCACTGCCAAGGCCGTGAATAGCAGGATTACAAAAAGTGCTCCGATTAGGCCAAGCTCCTCGCCGATGATGGCGAAAATGAAGTCGTTTTGAACTTCCGGGATCCACGACCATTTCATTTTGGAGCGCCCGAGTCCGGTTCCAAAAATGCCACCGTGAGCCAATGCCCAGGTGCCGTGTTCATACTGCCACCTGACGCCCATGGGATCGGCTTCATCTGGGTTGAGCCAAGCTGAAAAACGTGCTGCACGCGAGGGTGACATCATCACCAGAACTACAGCAGCCATCGAGCCAAGTGCCATTAGGGTGAGCCAACTGGAGAGTTTCATTCCAGCGAACAGGAATAGGCCGGCCAGGGTGACCAACATGACAACCCCGGTTCCCATGTCTTTACCGAGCAAAACAACCAAGACCAGAGCAATACCGCTGTAGGCGAATACCCTGGTCCAGATTTGTCTGTTTTCCATCTCGTCGGGCCCAAGTTGCGCGAGCATCAAGCTAAACGCGATGATCAGTCCAAGCTTGAGAAACTCCGAAGGCTGAATCGATACAAATCCCAGGTCTAGCCAGTTCTTGTTTCCGTTGATCTCATTACCAAAGAGCACCGTGACAAGCTGAAGCCCAAGGGTAGAGAGCAATAAGAGGTTTGCAATGCGCTTGTAGAAGGCAAGCGGCAGGTTTGATGCCACCACTAATGACAAGGCACCAATCAGAGCAAAGCCGCCCTGCCTTACAAAGGTGGATGCAGCATTTGAGGTGTTTTTGAAGGCATCCACGGTCGAAGCCGAAGCAACCATGGCTAGACCAAGCACACCAATGATTGCGGTGAGGCCCAATAGGAAATAGAACTCCCTGGACTGCGCTCTAAAGCGAGGCTTGATTGCGGATTTTAGATCAGTCATTGCCATCGAGCGCCCTCACCGCCTCTTGAAACTGATTACCTCGGTCCTCGTAATCGCGGAATTGATCCATCGATGCCGCGGCGGGAGCTAGCAGAACAGCATCTCCGGCAACGGCCAGTTCAGATGCAGCCCGAACCGCCTGAGTCATGATCTGATCTCCCGTGATTACCCTCACAGGTAATTCTGGAATCAGTGTCCCGAAAAGGTCCTCCAAAACCTGCGTGTCCTTACCAATAACTACGCAAGCACGAAGTCGATCGGCATGCTTTTCAATCAGGGGCTTTGGGTCGACCCCCTTCAAAAGCCCCCCGACAATCCAGACCACAGAGTCGAAGCTGGACAGCGATGCATCAGCAGCGTGAGCGTTGGTTGCCTTGGAATCATCTATGTATTTCACGCCGGAACGCTCCGCTACCAGTTCGATGCGATGACCAGCTAGGCGAAAGCCGGTCAGTGCGCGACGAATCGAGCTAGCCTCAACACCAACAGCCCGCGCCAACGCCGTTGCGGCAGCAATGTTTGCCTTCAGGTGTTTGCTCAGCACCCCGAAGCCAACTAAATCAGCATCGGAGCATATTTCCAGGGCCGCCTCATGCCGATTCTCGATGAATGCCCTGTCGACCAAGAACTCCTCGACATAGCCAACCATGGAGCGAGCAGGCATACCGGTCGTGAAGCCAATGGCCCGACAGCCTTCATTGACGTCCGCCTCCTCGGCAGCCTGCAGGGTCTTGTCATCCTGAACGTTGTAGACAATTGCGATCTCAGCGTCTTGATAAATCTTGGCTTTGGCCTGGTGGTAGGCGGTTTCGGAACCGTGCCAGTCATAGTGATCTTCGGCAAGATTCAAAAAGGCTGCAGCCTTTGCACCCAGAGCATGAGAGTAATGAAGCTGGAAACTTGAAAGCTCCACAACCAAATAGTCGTAACCCTCAGGCTCTCGAATCACGTCCAAAATCGGAGTGCCGATGTTGCCACAGGCAACAGCTCGCTTACCATCTGCCAGCAGCATTGCCTCGGTCAACTGAGTGGTTGTGGTTTTACCGTTGGTCCCGGTGATGGTGATCCAGTCGGGCCTCTTGACCTTGTCACCCAGGCGATAAGCCAAATCGATATCGGTATAAATCTCTAGCTTGGATTGAGTCAGCTTTTGAACCAGCGGATGCGTTGGTGGAAAACCGGGAGAAACTACGGCAAAGTCAAACTTGGTCGGGTCAAACACCTCCGCAGAGTCCGAGCGGATCAGTTCTGCGCCGATCACATCCAGTAGTTCAGCCAGCTCAGGCTCAGCTTTTGCAGCAAAGACCGTGACCTTAGAACCCAGCTCCACAAGAGTGTCAGCTACTGAAAACCCCGATTTCCCAAGCCCGAGAACCGCAACTTTGAAATCCCAACTTGTATGCCAGGTATTTGGGATCATCAGATTCCGTAAATCCATTCAAAGTAGAACAGGCCCACACCGGCGCTCACGCAGAGTGCGGCGATGATCCAAAACCGGACCACAATCGTGACCTCAGCCCAGCCCTTCAGCTCAAAGTGGTGGTGGAGCGGGGACATCTTGAACACACGTTTTCCCACCCCGGTGCGCCACTTTGTGAGCTTGAAGTAGCCGCGCTGGATAATCACCGAGCCGGTTACGATAACAAAAATGCCGCCAATCAAAATCAAGAGCAGTTCGGTTCTTGAGAGCACTGCGAGGGCTGCTAGCGCGCCGCCTAGACCAAGTGATCCGGTGTCTCCCATGAATAGCTGAGCCGGCGAAGTGTTCCACCACAAAAAGCCCACGCAGGCTCCGACGATTGCAGCGGCTATAACCGCTAGGTCCAGCGGATCACGCACCTCATAGCAGGCTGCGATGTTTTCAACTGCAGTTCTACAGCTTTGATTGAACTGCCAAAAACCAATAACCACATAGGCGCCGATGGCCATAATTACGGAACCGGTGGCAAGACCGTCTAAGCCATCGGCTATGTTCACGCCGTTTGAGGTTGATGCGACCAAGAAGTAGATCCACGCGATGAATAGCAGAATTCCGACGGTTGAGCCCCAGAAAAAGAGATCGATCGGGAGATCTCTGAATAGCGAGAGATGGGTCGATGCTGGGGTGAGATTTCGATCATTCGGGAACTGAAGTGCCAAAATCGCGAAAGCAATCGCCACCACGCCTTGGCCGGCAATCTTGGCCCAACCCGTGAGGCCGAGGCTTTGCTGTTTTCTCACCTTAAGGAAATCATCAATAAAGCCAACGGCACCGAGGCCCAACATCATCAGAATTACCAGCAATGCCGAAACCGAGGGTGTCTCATCGTTGGCGAACTTGGCCAAAAAGTAGCCAACCACCGCAGCGAAGAGAATTACTAAGCCGCCCATGGTTGGGGTTCCGCGCTTGGTGTGATGAGACTTGGGGCCATCGTCACGAATGAACTGTCCCCACTGCAATCTCTTGAACGCCCAGATAAAACCAGGGGTCAGAAAAAGACTAATAAACAGCGCAATCGCACCGGCCATCAATAGGGCTCTCATGCAACACCTGCCAATTCGTCTCCCAAATACCTCAGCCCAGAGACGTTGCTGGACTTCACCAGGACAATGTCTCCCGAGGTTAGCTTGTCATTGATAGCCGCAAAAGCTGCCGAGGCATCCTCAAAAAACTCAGATTCACCATCCCAGCTGCCTTCCTGAGTGGCAGACATGTGAATCAGTTTGGCGTTGGTTCCAACCACATAAAGCTTGTCAATGTTGTATCTGACAACCAGTCGACCAAGCGCTTCATGCTCAGAGTTTGAATACTCACCAAGTTCTGCCATGTATCCCAAAACTGCAACGGTACGGTGCCCCTGTCTTCCCAGGGTTGCCAGAGTTTGCAAAGCGGCACGCATGGAATCCGGGCTGGCGTTGTAAGCATCATTGATGATCAGGGCACCGTCGCTTCGCAAGATTGGCTGCATCCTCCAGCGCTCCGCAAGCTCTAGCCGCTCGAGCGCGCTGATCGCAAGATCGCGCTCTACCCCCAAAAGATCTACAACGGTCAGCGCTGCTGCGGCATTCATGGCCTGATGTTCCCCCAGAATCTTGAGGGCGAACGATTTGACCATGCCGTCTGGGTAGCGGAACTGAACCCTAGTACCAGCAATTGTTACGCTCGCCGAAACCAGCTGATACCCAGCATCGTCGCTATAGCCAAAGCCGACTTTTTGCACTGAAACAGGCGGTTCAAAATCGCTCACCACTGGGTCATCAAAGTTCAAGACAGCTGCCTTGGTAATGAATGGCATCATTTCGGCTTTGATCTTCGCGGTTTGCTCGATGCCACCAAAGGCACCGGCGTGAGCCAGTCCTACCTTTAGCTGGACTCCGATATCTGGCTTACACCAGCGGGCAAGTTTTTCGATACTTCCTAGCCCCGCAGCCCCCATCTCCAAGACAAGGAATTTGGTCTCATCAGTGAGTTCCAGGACAGTAAGGGGTAATCCAACCTCGTTGTTGTATGAATCTCTCGGGGCGACTGTTGGAGCCACCTCGCCAAGAATCGCTCGCAGCATGTTCTTAGTTGAGGTCTTACCATTTGAGCCGGTTATGCCAATGACCTGTAGCCCCCGGGCACGCTGTCTCTCAAGGATGTGGCTTGCAAGTGCAGAGAGAGCTGTAACGGTATCCGAGACTTTGATTTGATTTAGGCTGAGGTCTTCGCGCGGTTGCATTACGAAGGCTAAGCCCGCCTGGCCCGCAACTTCTTCAAGGTATCGATGACCATCATCGTGCTCACCTGGTTTTGCAAAGAAAATATCTCCCGACCCGATCTGGCGGGAGTCGGTGTCGCAGTGCCCTGAAACAACAGTCTCGGGGTCTCCCACAACCAGTTCTCCCGAGGTTGCCTCGGCAAGCTCGGATAGGGTCAGGGCAATCATTTCTCCACCAAATTCTTGGCTATTTTGCGAGCGTCGAAGGCAATTTTCTGCCCTGCAATCTCACGGTATTTTAGGTGCCCGGGTCCGCACCACAGCACAGCCTGGTCGCGTGGCGTGGAAGCGATGGCAACGGCAATTGC
>DLOY01000027.1:0-2415 GCA_002478545.1 Micrococcales bacterium UBA7472 | reverse complement strand
GCAGCTCGAATGTCTGCCGGATTCTCGTCTCTGGGGTGCTGATCGGTGAGATAGACCCGATCAGCGGCAGCTGCAGCCCGACCCATCTCGACCCGCTTGCCGACATCTCGATTGCCGGATGCCCCAAAAACCAAGGTCACGCCTGAATAACGGGATCGGATTTCCTCAACAGCCTTCGCAATGCCGTCTGGGGTGTGGGCGTAGTCCACATAGACATGCGGCTCAGCCTTTGAAACTAGCTCAAGCCTCCCCGGTACTTGATAGCTAGCAGGGAGTGAACTGAGTTTTTGGATGTCGAATCCAGCGCAGTGGGCCATCACAAGCGCCAATGCAAAGTTGCGCGCCATCAACTCCCCCGCGGAAAACTCAATTTCAAAGTTGACTCTTCCGCTCAGTGTGAGCACTCCAGCTTTATAGGCAAACTCGACATCAGCTGAATCACCCACGGTGGTGATTGGGATGGTCGCCTCGGCGGCCAACTTTTTGGCGTAGTTATCCGACAGGAAAACAACACCCTGCTGGGCTCGCTCTTTTGTAAAGAGTTGAGCCTTAGCGCGGAAATAGTTATCCATCGAACCATAGTCATCCAGGTGATCCCGCGTGAGGTTGGTGAACCCAACCACTTCAAACTTCAAACCATCGACTCGATTTCTAGTGAGGGCCTGCGCCGAGACTTCGATGGAGACTGCCTCGCCGCCCTCGGTGGCGAAATCTCGCAGCCACTTGCGCAAAGTGGTCAACTCCGGAGTAGTTAGTGCAGCTGCCTTCAAAGACCCAAGTCCCTCAAAGCCCACCGAGGTAGATAGGGCGCAGTTTGCGCCTAAGTCAGAGATGATTTGATGCAAATAACTACTCACCGAGGTTTTACCGTTGGTCCCGGTGACGCCAAACATCTTGAGCTTAAGTTCCGGAAAAATAAGCTCACACACCAAACCGCTAATGGATTTTGGGTTTGGATGAACAAGCACTGGTATCTCAGAGTCCACGTCTCGATCGCTAAGAATCGCTGCGGCGCCATTAGAAATCGCCTGAGCCAAGAAATCCAAACCGTGGTGGCGCTGCCCCTGGATAGCGATGAATAGGTCACCGGGCTCAACCTCGGCCGCCGAAAGCGATACGCCGGTCAGCTCAACATCGACAACTTCCGCGGTCAGACCGAGGGCGGCTGCAATGGCTTTAGTTCCGCTTTTCGACTTCACCGAAGGAACCTGATGGGATATCGCGAGATTTGGTGGTCGAAGGCGGGACGCGGTAGTGCTTGAGGACCTGTTGCATGATGGCCTTGAAAACCGGGGTGGTCTTCATGGAGTTAGTCTCGCCAACGGGGCGGTAGATGGTGACTCCAACTATGTACTGTGGGTCTTCAATCGGAGCGACTCCGTAAAAGGAGATTGCGAAGCGGGAACCGTACCCAGAACCTTGCTGGACCTGTGCGGTTCCAGTCTTACCACCAACGCGGTAGCCAGGAATGGCAGCGTTCTTACCAACACCACCAAATTCCACAACCTTCTCCATCAACTCCAGAGTGTTCTTGGCCTTGGCCTCTGAAAGCACCCGAGTGGAGGTCTGTTTTGGCTGCATGGTTACAGTGCCATCCTCCAGGGCACAGCCCTCAACCAAAACTGGGTCAAGCTTCACTCCACCGTTTGCGATTGCTTGATACGCGGAAGCCATCTGAATACCGGTGACCGAGATTCCCTGACCAAACATGGTGGCGTAGTTGGTCATCTTGTCCCACTCATCGGCTGGGTGCAGAATGCCGGAACTCTCACCTTCGAATCTGAGAGCGGTCTGCTTCCCAAACCCAAATTTTTTGAGGTACTCATAACGAACGTTCTTGTCAATCTGGCGACCGAACTGCACGGTAGCAGTGTTGGAAGAGTACCGAAGCACCCCACCAAGGGTTAGGTAGTAGGTCTCGTGACCGAAGCTGTCTTGAACTGAGCCGCCAGGGAAATCGAGCTTTAGTGAGTAAGGGGCTTTGACTTTGTCTTTCTCATTAGCGGTGCCGGTGTCCAGCACCATTGCAACCGTCAAAGCTTTCATGACCGAACCTGGCTCAAAAGCCGACTGGAAGATTCTTGAGCCGCGATCTTGAGCCTTGGAGGCTGATGGGTCGTTCGGATCTACCGAGGGTGCTTCAGCGGCAACGATGATCTTGCCCGTCTTGGCCTCCATGACCACTGCACTAGCCCAGTCAGCGGAGAGGTCATTTACAGAGTCAGCCAAAACCTGCTGAGCAAAGAACTGAAGATTGGAGTCAATGGTGAGCTTGAGATTGCCGCCGTTTTGAATCGGCTGAGTCATCACGCTCGATGCCGGAATACGAACTCCCTCAGCACTTCGCTCATAGGTCTCTTGCCCATCCACAACGGCAAGACAGGTGTTGTATTGCCGCTCAAGGCCCGCTAGTGG
>DLOY01000040.1:19624-24494 GCA_002478545.1 Micrococcales bacterium UBA7472 | reverse complement strand
GAGCGAATTCGCTCCGTGATTGGTGATGCGCAGCTGCAGGTCGACTAAGTGCGCGCCTACCTTCTGGTACTTCTGCTTTCAGCCATAGTCACCTATCTGGCTACCTGGGCAGTGCGCTATTTAGCCAGAAGGTACAACATCCACCCGGCCATTCGCGAGCGAGATGTTCACAAGTCTCCGATTCCCAGAATCGGTGGCGTGGGAATGTTCTTTGGTCTGGTTGCCGGCGTTGCCGCGGCCGGAAGCTTTGGCTGGTTTGAGAGCTTGTTCTTGGATCCGGGGCCGATCTGGGCCATCGTCGGTGCTAGCGGTTTGATAATCGTGATCGGATTATTGGATGACCTTATTGAGCTGGACTGGACTGCCAAGATGGGTGGTCAGATGGCGGCAGCCTGGATCTTGGCCTCATCTGGAATTCAGATTGTTTCGCTGCCGATTGGTGGTCTCACCGTTGGCTCCTTCGGAGTGTCACTGGCCGTAACCATGTTTGTGGTTGTCCTGGTGATGAATGCGGTGAACTTCATCGACGGCCTCGACGGTCTGGCCGCAGGTGTGGTTGGAATTGGAACCCTAAGCTTTTTTGTCTACACCTACGTTTTAGCTCAGCAAACCTCGCCGACAAACTACTTCTCAACAGCCGGTCTGCTTTCAGCGATTGTGCTGGGCATGGTGGTTGGGTTCCTGCCACACAACTTCCGGCCCGCAAAAATCTTTATGGGTGACTCTGGTGCCATGCTGCTTGGTCTATTGATGGCGACCAGCGCAATCACCGTGACTGGAAACATCGACCCCGCAACAGTGACCGACAGCGATCTGCTCCCCGCGCTTATTCCGCTCGCACTGCCGGTGATGATTTTGATTTTGCCGCTATTGGATCTGTTCTTTGCGGTGGTCAGAAGACTCAGGCGTGGACAGTCCCCGTTCGCGGCGGATAAAGAGCACATCCACCACCAACTTCAGGACATCGGGCACTCCCACGCTGGTGCAGTGTGGGTTTTCTACCATTGGACCGCTTTAGTCTCCACCACCCTGTTACTACTGTTTTGGTTTGAGACTGGACCTGTACTGGTGCTATTCGGGGCCTGGTTGATTGCCGCTCTGATCCACACCTATCTCCCAGTCTTGAAACGAATTCGCAAAATCAGAAAGGCACTCCGTGGCAAGTAAATCGGCTGACATCTACAAGCGGGCACTGGCACTAAGTGGAATCCTGCTGATTCTGATCGCGGTCTTCGGTTCTGGTTTGGGCCTAATGTTTGCTGGCATGGACGGGGTCTACTCAGCTTTAATCGGGGCTGCGGTATCCATGGCATTCTCGACGCTTACGATTTTGAGTATCTGGCTAGGAGCCAAGCTTCCACTCGCGGGCTTCTATGGTTTGGTGCTGGGCGGTTGGCTCATAAAGGTGCTGCTATTTGCCCTGACGCTGGGAGCATTGCGAGGCGCAGAGTTCATTTCCGGACCGGTGTTCTTCTTTGCGGTGGTGGCCTCAGTTTTGGGTGGTCTGGCGATTGACAGCTGGGTGGTCCTCAAGGGGCGCCAGCCGATTTTGGACAATTAGCTGTACTTTTTTTCCAATTGGGGAAAAAGGGAACAATTCGTCTTATAAACTCGTTGGAGCTTCCCGAAACCCCGCGGTATTTTTTGCCGCCTGAGCCAGGAGAACGACCCTGTTTAGTGCGCTGAGCCTGATTGCGGCCGAGGAAGGTGGATTCCACCCGCCGAGCATCTACGAGTTCTATCCTGAAATCGTTGCTTTCGAGGGAACCATCTTCGCCATCAACCGAATCATGATGATTCGTTTGATTGTCATGACTGTGCTGATCGTGCTTTTCTGGCTGTGGACTCGAAAGTTCAACCAGGCCGTCAAGGCAGGAAATGTCGTTCCAGGTCGCTTCCAACTTCTCGGCGAGATGGCGCTGAACTTTGTTCGCAAGAACATCGCTCACGACCAGCTTGGTGAAAAAGATGGGGAGCGCTTCCTGCCGCTACTGACCACCATCTTCTTCATGGTGCTGGGAATGAACATCACCGGAATCATCCCATTTGCAAACATCGCAGGAACCTCGGTCATCGGTATTCCTCTGGTGCTCGCACTGGCGGCTTACGTAACCTTCATCTATGCCGGTGTGAAGCGCCACGGAGCCAAGTTCTTCAAGAACGCACTTTTCCCCTCCGGAGTGCCACCAGCCTTTTACACCCTGGTTACTCCGATCGAATTGCTGTCAACATTTATTCTTCGTCCAGTAACCCTGGCTCTTCGTCTTTTGATGAACATGATCGCCGGTCACTTGCTTTTGGTGCTGTGCTTCTCGGCAACCCAATTCTTCTTCTTTGAGGCAGACGGCATCTTTAAGTTCTTCGGTGCTGGCACCTTGCTCTTTGGCTTCGCATTCACCGTCTTCGAGATTTTGGTTGCGGTCTTGCAGGCCTACGTATTTACTCTTCTGACCACTGTCTACATTCAGTTGGCATTGGCAGACGAACACTAAGTCGACAACCGTCGAACTAAACCCCACGGAAGGAAATCAAGTGGACGCAGTAAACATCGCCGAGCTATCCGGCAACATCGCAGTAGTTGGCTACGGCCTCGCAGCAATCGGCCCTGGCATCGGTGTAGGTCTGGTTGTATCCAAGACCATCGAGTCAATCGCCCGACAGCCAGAGCTAGCCGGCAAGCTACAGGTCACCATGTGGCTAGGTATCGCATTCACCGAGGCTCTAGCGCTTATCGGTCTAGCAACCCCATTCATCTTCGGCTAGTAGAAAACCCTTTTAGACCATGACTATTCAGATTCTTGCCGCTGCTGCAGCCGAGGAAGGCGCTACGCCTAACCCGCTGCTGCCAGCGTGGTATGACATCACCTGGTCGTCGGTTGTCTTTGTTGTCCTACTGACCTTCTTCTGGTTCAAGGTTCTACCTGGTTTCAAGAAGATGCTCGACGAGCGCGCCAAGGCCATCGAAGGCCGCCTGGCTGATGCCGAAGCTGCCCAGAAGGCAGCCGAGGAGCGCACCGCAGCAGTTGAGGCAGAGCAGGAGAAGCTCAGGGCTGAGTCTTCATCAATCCGCGAGGAGGCACGCGCCGAGGGTGCTGCCATCCTGGCTGAGATGAAGGCACAGGCTTCGGCCGAGTCCGAGCGTCTGGCGCAGATTGCAAAGTCTGCCCTAGAGGCTGAGCGTGAGAGCGCTATGAATGCACTTCGGAATGAGGTTGGAGGTCTAGCCATCGAGCTTGCCTCTCGCATCGTTGCAGTGAAGTTGCAGGATGACGCAATCGCCAACAAGGTCGTTGACGACTTCATTGCCGAGCTAGAAGCAAAGAAGGCCTAGAACCCATGGCATCCAGTACCAGAGCATCCAAGGTCATCGCCGGCGAGAAGCTGGCTGCGCTTGGAGCTACCAACCTAACGACCGCCTTGGAGCTCTTCGCTGCAAGCAATGCCCTGCAGCAGAGCACTTCACTGCGCTCCATGCTTTCGGATCCTTCCGCCGAAGTTGCGGGCAAGGAGCAGGTCGTAAGACAGGTATTTGGTGCCAAGTTCACCGAGCAGACCGTTGGTCTTCTCATCGAGCTATCGAAGTTGCGCTGGTCGGCCACTCGCGATCTTCCCGCTGCCATGGAGCAGCTAGGGGTCAGGGTTGCCGCCCAGAGCGCAAACATCGACCAGCTTCAGGCTGAGCTTTTTGCAATCGAGCAGACCGCGTCCTCAGATCACGAACTTGAACTGGCTCTCAGCTCAAACCGTGACTCTCAGGCCAAGCGAGCCCTGGTCAGCAAGCTTTTTGCCGGCAAGGTTTCCGAGGCAGCACTTGCCCTAGCTCTCCAGGCCATTGACTCCTCTGCCTACAAGCGCTTTGCTCAGGTAGTTGGTCAGTACGGCGTCTGGGTAGCGGAGTACGCAGGGGAGTTTGTAGCTCGAGTCCGAGTGGCTCGTGAGCTTTCAAACTCTCAGCTGGAGCGCCTCGAGTCTGCTCTCAACGGCGTCTACGGCAAAAAGTTGCAGCTCAACGTCGATGTTGATCCAACCGTCATCGGTGGTATCCACGTAGCGGTAGCCGGTGAGGTCATCGATGCAACAGTTCTTACCAAAATTTCAAACGCAAGATTGCAACTGAGCTAGTTGCCAAACAAAAGAAGCAGAGGAAGCTAATGTCAGAGCTAAAGATCAGCCCGAACGAAATTCGGGATGCCCTGAAAGACTTCGTTTCGTCATACGAGCCTCAGAACTCGCAGAAGCAGGAAGTCGGTTACGTAATCGACGCTGCCGACGGTATTGCACACGTCGAGGGTCTACCTGGCGCGATGGCTAATGAGCTTCTGCGTTTCCAGGATGGCACCCTTGGCCTAGCACTGAACCTCGACGAGCGCGAGATTGGTGTGGTTGTGCTCGGTGAGTTCACCGGCATCGAAGAGGGCATGGAGGTCTACCGCACCGGTGAGGTTCTCTCTGTTCCAGTTGGTGATGCCTACCTAGGTCGCGTTGTAAACCCACTAGGCAACCCAATCGACGGACTTGGCGAGATTCCTTCTGAGGGTCGTCGTGCACTTGAGCTTCAGGCTCCTGGTGTTATGCAGCGTAAGTCTGTTCACGAGCCACTGCAGACCGGTATCAAGGCAATTGACGCGATGATTCCAATCGGTCGCGGACAGCGCCAGCTGATCATTGGTGACCGCCAGACCGGTAAGACCGCTATCGCAGTTGACACCATCATTAACCAGCGCGACAACTGGCTCTCTGGAGACCCAACCAAGCAGGTTCGCTGCATCTACGTAGCGATCGGTCAGAAGGGTTCGACCATTGCCGGTGTCAAGGCCGCATTGGAGCAGGCAGGCGCCATGGAATACACCACCATCGTGGCCTCTCCTGC
>DLOY01000040.1:0-19475 GCA_002478545.1 Micrococcales bacterium UBA7472 | reverse complement strand
TTCGATGACCTGTCAAAGCAGGCCGAAGCCTACCGTGCGGTATCGCTACTGCTACGTCGTCCACCAGGACGTGAGGCTTACCCAGGTGACGTTTTCTACCTACACTCCCGCCTGCTAGAGCGTTGTGCCAAGCTCTCCGACGAGATGGGTGCCGGATCGATGACTGGACTTCCAATCATCGAGACCAAGGCAAACGACGTTTCTGCGTACATCCCAACCAACGTGATTTCGATCACCGACGGTCAGATCTTCTTGCAGTCAGACCTGTTCAACGCGAACCAGCGCCCTGCTATCGACGTAGGTATCTCGGTTTCTCGTGTTGGTGGTGCTGCTCAGCTGAAGAGCATCAAGGGTGTATCTGGAACTCTGAAGCTAGAGCTAGCTCAGTACCGTGCACTGGAGGCCTTCGCAATGTTCGCCTCCGACCTAGACGCCGCTTCCCGCAAGCAGCTTGAGCGCGGTGCCCGCCTGACCGAGCTTCTAAAGCAGCCTCAGTACTCACCATTCCCAGTGGAAGAGCAAACCGTCTCGATCTGGGCTGGTACCACCGGCAAGCTTGACGACGTTGCAGTTCAGGATGTGCTCCGCTTCGAGCGCGAGTTCCTGGACTTCCTAAAGCGCAACTCATCTGCCCTAAATGTCATTCGCGAGACTTCAAAGCTTGAGAAGGACACCATCGAGGAGCTGGAGAAGCAGTTGGAGCACTTCAAGAAGATGTTCTTGACTCACTCTGGTGAGCCGCTGGTCAAGGTTGGTTCTGCGTCTGTCGAGGCTGCATCTCCAGAGGAGATTGGCCAGGAGCAGATCGTAAAGCAGAAGCGCTAAGAAGGGTAAGGCAAGCTAATGGGAGCGCAACTTCGGGTCTACCGGCAGAAGATTAAGTCTGCCAAGACGACCAAGAAGATTACTCGCGCCATGGAGCTGATCTCGGCATCGAGAATCGCCAAGGCGCAGCAGCGTGTTGCTGCGTCGAGTCCTTATACCCGTGCGGTTACCCGAGCAGTTTCAGCGGTGGCAACCTACTCAAATGTTGACCACCCGCTGCTCACTGACTCTGGTAACCAACGCAGAACTGCGGTGGTGATCTTCACCTCGGATCGTGGTCTTGCAGGTGCGTTCTCTTCCTCGGTACTAAAAGAGGCTGAGGCGGTAACCGCAATGCTTACCCAGCAGGGTAAGGAAGTTGTTTATTACCTGGTTGGTCGCAAAGCGGTTGGAAACTTCAGCTTCCGACGTAAGTCATACATTCGCGAGTGGATCGGTGGCACTGACCTGCCGCAGTTCGACACCGCACGTGAGATTGCGGCTGAGTTGACCGACGCCTTCCTAAAGCCATACGAGAACGGGGGAGTCGACGAGATTTATCTAGTCGGTAACCGTTTCGTTTCCATGATGGTTCAGGAGCCGGAGAAGATTCGTCTGCTCCCGCTTGAGGTAGTTGAGCAAGAGGCAGTTTCCTCCAGCGAAGTCTTCCCACTGTTCGAGTTTGAGCCAGAGGTTGAGCAGGTCCTGGACGCGCTTCTCCCTGTCTACATCGAGAACCGCATTTTCAACGTCATGCTGCAATCTGCAGCGGCCGAGCACGCTGCTCGTCAGAAGGCAATGAAGAGTGCGACCGACAACGCAGACAAATTGATTTTGAACTACACCCGCTTGGCAAACGCAGCTCGCCAGGCAGAAATTACCCAGCAGATTTCGGAGATTGTGGGTGGCGCGGATGCGCTGGCCACGGTTACCGAGGACTAAGAGAAAGAAAGCAAAATGGCCGAGAGCACCAAGACAGCAACGGGTCGTATCGCGCGAGTCACTGGTCCAGTTGTGGACATTGAGTTCCCGCACGACGCGATTCCTGAAATCTACAACGCCCTGACCACAGAGATCTCCTTCGGTGACCAGAAGTCAACTTTGACCCTAGAGGTTGCCCAGCACCTCGGTGATGACCTTGTGCGCGCCATTGCACTAAAGCCAACCGATGGTTTGGTTCGTGGCGGCATTGTTCACGACACCGGCGCTCCAATCTCGGTGCCAGTTGGTGATGTGACCAAGGGCAAGGTATTCAACGTAACCGGCGAGATCCTCAACGGTGAGCCAGGCCAGGTTGTTGAGGTCAAGGAGCGTTGGCCAATCCACCGCACTCCACCAGCCTTCGACCAGCTTGAGTCCAAGACTCAGATGTTCGAGACCGGTATCAAGGTCATCGACCTTCTTACCCCTTATGTTCAGGGTGGAAAGATCGGTCTTTTCGGTGGTGCCGGTGTTGGTAAGACCGTTTTGATTCAGGAAATGATCTACCGTGTGGCAGAAAACCACGATGGTGTATCGGTATTCGCCGGTGTTGGTGAGCGTACCCGTGAGGGTAACGACCTCATCGATGAGATGAAGGAGTCCGGTGTTATCGACAAGACCGCACTGGTCTTCGGTCAGATGGATGAGCCACCAGGAACCCGTCTTCGCGTAGCGCTATCGGCTCTGACCATGGCGGAGTACTTCCGCGATGTCCAGCAGCAGGACGTGCTTCTGTTCATTGACAACATCTTCCGCTTCACTCAGGCAGGTTCTGAGGTTTCCACTCTGCTAGGCCGCATGCCTTCAGCCGTGGGATACCAGCCAAACCTTGCCGACGAGATGGGTCTACTACAGGAGCGCATCACCTCTACCCGCGGTCACTCGATTACCTCACTGCAGGCAATCTACGTGCCAGCGGATGACTACACCGACCCAGCTCCAGCAACCACCTTCGCTCACTTGGACGCAACCACTGAGCTAAGCCGTGAGATCGCCGCTAAGGGTCTCTACCCAGCTGTGGACCCACTGGCTTCTACCTCAAGAATCCTTGACCCTCGCTACATCTCCGCAGATCACTATGAGACTGCGACCCGTGTCAAGGCGATTCTTCAGAAGAACAAGGAGCTCCAGGAGATCATCGCGATTCTTGGTGTTGAGGAGCTTTCCGAAGAGGACAAAATCACTGTTGCACGCGCTCGCCGCATCCAGCAGTTCTTGAGCCAGAACACCTACATGGCAACCAAGTTCACCGGTGTTGCAGGTTCTACCGTGCCATTGAAGGACACCATCGAGGGCTTCTCGATGATTGCCCGCGGTGACCTTGACCACATCCCAGAGCAGGCATTCTTCAACTGCGGTGGCATTGACGACGTCATGAAGGCATACGAGAGAATCCAGAAGGACCTTGGCTAATGTCACGCGAACTCAACGTTGATCTAGTAGCAGCAGACCGCCAGATTTGGTCGGGCTCTGCTACTCAGGTCATCGCCAAGACCTCCGTGGGTGAAATCGGTCTGCTATCAGGTCACGAGCCAATGCTCGCAATCTTGATTCCAGGTCAGATTCGCATCACTACCGGTGAGGGCAAGGTTCTAACTGCACAGTGCGACGAGGGCGGGTTCCTCTCCCTAGAGAACAACAACCTCACTCTCGTGGTTAGAGACGCTCACCTAGTCAACTAATGCTCATTTTGCTGCCGCCGTCGGAGACTAAGCGCTCCGGCGGCGTTGGCATTTCTATCGACAAATCCGCGATCATCTGGGCTGCCCTAGATCCGGCTCGTGATCGGTTGATCGCTGAGATTTCAAAGATCTGTTCCGACCCCGCGTTGGCCAAAAAGGTATTCAAGCTTGGCCCCAAGAGCGTGGGCGATCTAGAGGCAAACAAACAGCTTATGAGCGCACCAACAATGGCAGCCATCGAACGCTATGCCGGTGTGGTTTATGACGCCATCGACTATCCAAGCCTCAGTGAGGTTGCCAAGCAGCGAGTCCAGGAGCGATTATTTATCCAATCTGCCCTGTTCGGCTTATTGCCGGCCACTGAGCAAATTCCTTACTATCGTTTTTCTGCATCGACCAAGCTTCCAGGGCTAAACCTCAGAGAGTTATGGATTGATGCCCACAAAGCGGTTTGGCCGCGGCTAACCAGACCGATTCTCGACATGAGGTCAAAGGCTTACGCAGAGATCAATCCAATTCCAGAAAACCTTGAGAGCTATTCGGTCGATGTCTTCGATCAATCGGGAAGGGCTCTAAACCACTTCAACAAAAAGGCCAAGGGATTATTAGTCAAGTCTGCACTTGAAAATAACCTTGAGACCATCGAGCAGCTGCCTGAAATTGCTAAAGCCGTCGGTCTCACTGCTGAGACAGACGGCTTTAGCGTGCGATTGATTACGCCCCAGGGTTTTTAGTCCTGCTTGGTTTCGGACATAGGTTCAACCACATAGGGTTCTGGAAGTTCAATCACTCCCTCAACCAAAGAGATGATGGCGTCAAACCAGCCCTGGTCATTCTTGAGAATGTAACCCGGGACCAGCCAAGCGCCACCTGATTTGTCGTAGATCATCAGTAGGGTCGAATCCGAGCCAGTCAACTTCAGTGTGACCTTTTGTGGTTTGATCTCTACCTGTTCTTCCTCAGAGGGTGCAGGAGCATCTTTAGTCGACTCTTCAGGGGCCGGTTCGACTGCAGGCATGGTGACCGCATCTGCCGCTCTAACGTTTGGGCTGTATTGGTTCCATACGGAATTAGATGGAGATCCAAACCAGCGACCGTCTTTGATGCGAGTGGCAGCCTCTTTGGCTGAGACGGTAGCGAATTCACCCCTGGCCTGCGGCTTAGCAAAGTGTCCATAAACATTTGAGAGCTTGCCGGAACCGTCGTAGTTGACCCACCACTCCAAGGCGGTGTCTTGCCCATCTATCTGAACGGCGGCAACTGCGCTAGCGCCCCAGTCACTGCGATCCACTCGAATGCGATCCTTCGTGACACCGAGTCCGAAAGTCTCGAAAAGTTCATGAGCTTCGGACCTGATCTTTTCCTCTGATGGAATCAGCTCGGGAGTTGCAATTGGCTCACAGCTTTCATAGCTGGTGCCATCTTCGAGCGTGATGGTTTTGTTCTCGCATTTATAGGAGTTTGGATCCCAAGCATTGAAGTAGAAGTTTCCCGTTCCGGCCCAGGTTACGCTGACTTGGCGCTCTGGCTTACCGATGGAAAAGGTCGGATACTCCTTGGAGGACCATTCTTCCTCGCGAATCTCGCCTTCAATTCCAAAGTAGTCAGCTAGCTGCTGCAGCCTTTCCCTCACGTCTCCCTCAAGTACGAGCTGGTAAACGCTGCCGCGACCGGTTTCGTCAGAGAGCGCGGCGGAGTCGTAGTCGTACTCGATCCAAACCGGGGCAATCATCTTCATTCCCGGGGCTGCCGCATCTGATGCGGCGAGGCTTTCCGCTCTCCCGGTTGGCGCATTCGCCATTTGAATTAGGGGTTGTTGTGGAGTTGCAAGTCCAACCACCAGCGCAAGTGCAGACACGGCTGCAATTGAGCCTCCGGAGACAAGTCCAAGCCTTAGTCGCGAGGAGATAGGTCCGCGCACCGGCTTCGCGAGTGGTGCCTGGGCTACCAAGCCCTCATTCAGAACAAAGTTTGGGTCAGCAGGGTCCGCCTTCTGCAGCCTTGCCTTCAGGTCATCAAAGTTTTCATTCATGACTAGTCAACTGTCCCATCAAGTTCGTTATTTTCAGTGGCCAGCAAAGTTTTCAATTTCTGCTTGGCCCTGGTTAGACGGATAGCGGCCGCATTCTCGCTGATTTCGAGTGCGAGACCGATCTCTTTATTACTAAGGCCCTCATAGGCCCAGAGAGAGATGAGTTCGCGCTCGAGAACCTGAAGTTTTTCCCAGGCACTAGAAAGTCCAGTGTCCGCCAGCGCGATTGACTCGGCGCTCGGCGCGGCCTCAGGTCTGGCCATGAGAAGCTCAATTCGAGCCCTGTTGTTTACTTTCTTGCGATGGTTTGCAATGAGGTAGCGGGCGGTTTTATATAGCCATGGAAGTTCGTATCCCTGGGGGATTGAGCCGCGCTTGCCCCATGCGATCGAGAAAAGCTCGGCAGCCAGCTCCTCTGCTACCTCAAGCTCCACGCGTCGTGCCAGAAACCTTGAAACTTCAGGCATGTGCGCGCGAAAAAGTGCGTTGAATTGCTCCGGGGTCATTAGTCCTCCTGAGCTTGTTATGTCCTAAGCCTAGGAATCTTTTCGAATTCTTCTAAAACAATTTGGCGCGTGGTCGTGAATCATTCCTGTTGACTGCATCAGCGCATACATCGTTGTGCTTCCCACAAACTTGAACCCGAGCTTTCGGAGGTGTGCGCTCAGGGCGTCCGATTCAGGACTCGTCGCCTTCCATGAAAAGTCGGGCTCTTGAGTGATGGGATCGGACGGAGCGAACTGCCAAAGCTCGTTCTTGAGATCCAGGTTCTTAGTCAAAACCAAACGAGCATTGTGAATGGTTGCCTCGATTTTTGCGCGGTTGCGGATTATCCGCTCGTCCGAGAGCAGTCTCACTACTTCTTCCTGGTCAAAGGCAGCAACTTTCTCGATTTCGAAACCATTAAATGCAGATCTGAAGCCCTCGCGCCTTTTCAGAATCGTCAGCCAACTTAGTCCTGCTTGAAAGCCCTCAAGGGCAATCGCCTCAAATAGATCTCTTTGGCCCGTTGCTCTATTACCCCACTCTTGATCGTGGTAATCGATATAAATCTGATCGTCAGTAACCCAGACGCAGCGCTCTTTGCCGTCAGGGTGGATTCGAGTGTGGCTCAATGCTTTATGCCCTCGAGCTGCAGAAGCTTGGACTTTGTTTCCAGGCCACCGGTTGCGGAGTAGCCGGTTAGCTTTCCGGATGACCCCATCACCCTGTGGCAAGGCACGATTATTGGCACAGGGTTAGATCCCACAGCACCTCCGACGGCCCTGGCGGCCATGGGTTTTGCAACTGCATGAGCGACTTCTCCATAGGAGCGGGTAATGCCAAAAGGTATCTCTAGCAGCTCGGTCCAAATTCGCTTTTGAAAATCAGTTCCCATCAGATCAAGGGGCAGGTCAAAGGCTTGGCGACTACCGAGGAAATACTCATCGAGTTGCTTGCAGGCGAGGTCCGAGATCTCCTTGGCTTTGCCGGAGCTTGAGAACTCTTTGCGGCTATCAGAAGCAGCAAGTATCTCCAAATGCGCAACTCCCTTTTCAGTGGAGCCCACCGCAATCCTGCCGATGGGCGAGTTGGTGACCACTAACGCTTGAAGAATCATGTGATTAGTATGGCGGTCTATTTTCGAGCTCGAGTTTGATGATTCGAATTTGTGAATAAGTTATGCACAACTCGCTCGGTAATAGTCCCCCCAAGCGGTTTCAAGACTTGAATTTCTCGCTATGAACCTGCTGTTTGTGCTGCCCTCAGTTGGCTATGGGCTCTATCTGTTTGCGACAACTGGCTCACCCATCCTGCTAGTCATGAGCGCAGTCACCGTAGCGATTTACTCCTTGGCAGCAACTCAGCGCGAACTAGACCCGAAGGATCCCGTTTCCGTTCGCGGCGACCGGGTTTACCTCGGTGATCGAAGACTCGGCCTGTTTCCGTGGCTCTGGGGGAGGAGGGTGAGGGATGCTGTCTACCAAGCCTTGATCGATGACAAGCCATTGGAGCTGCAAGTCCCAACTTTGCATCAGGGGCAGCTTCTTGATTTAGCAAAGCAAGAGGTTTTCAAAATCGAGCCAAATGAGCGCAATCCGCACCTGATAATCATTGGAAGGAGCGGTTCCGGGAAAACTCAACTCTTGAAGTGGCTACTCGGCGCTCGCGAAAACTACTACCTAATGGATTTCAAAGGCGGTGTTGACTTTCCAGATGTCGATCCCTCCCGGCTCTTCACTCAGGGAACTGTCTCGGAAGCAGTCGAGCGACTCCAGCACTTGATTCAATCTAGGGAGCTAAATCCCGAACAGCCACCTTTCTGGGTCGTGGTGGATGAACTTGGCGAGCTGATCAGAGGCAGCGCTCTGCTGCCTCAACTCGAGAGCATCGCCAGCAAGGGCAGAGGATTGGGTATTCACCTAATCCTGCTGAATCAAACTATGACCGGGATACCGAGAACTGTTTGGGCAAACTGTGCTCATCGCGTAGTGCTCAGCGCGGACCCAGTTGATCGAGTGCAACTTGGCTTCAGCGCAACAGCATCTTTGGAGACAGAGTCAGGTCTAATCTGCGGCGAATATCACGCAGGCCAGGCCAGAGAATTTGGCTTTCCGATTCCTATAGTTTCTTCCAAGCCTTCTCAAGCAGCGGACGAAGAATCTGCTCCATTTGCTCAAACTCTTGAGGTCCACAGGTCAGCGGTGGAGCTAGCTGAACCACTGCATCTCCACGGTCATCTGCTCGGGCGTAGAGTCCAGCCTTATACATGGCCGGATTGAGGTAGCCTCGCAGGATTCTTTCTCGTTGATCTGGGGTCAGACGCTGCATGGTTGCTTTATCGCTCACCAGCTCAATCGCAAAGAAGTAGCCATCGCCCCTTACGTCACCGACAATTGGCAAGTCCTTGAGCTTCTCGAGGGTCTTGCGGAAGACGGGGGAGTTGGTGCGAACGTTGTCAACCAGCTTCTCCCGATCGTAGATGTCCAGGTTTGCAAGCGCGACCGCACAAGCAACGGGGTGAGCTGCAAAGGTGTAACCGTGCGGGAACGTGGTAATTCCTTGGGTAAATGGCTCGAAGAACTTGTCCTTCATGAAGAGTGCACCAAGAGGCTGTGCACCCGAGGTGATGGCTTTTGCGGTGATCATCATGTCTGGTTCTATGCCGTAGCGCTGGCAACCAAACATTTCACCGGTTCGTCCGTACCCGGTGATGGTTTCGTCGGCAACCAAGACGACGTCGTACTTGTCGCAGATCTCGCGGACTCTCTTGAAGTAGGAGGGGTGAGCTGTGATGCAACCACCAGAGTTCTGAATCGGCTCGACGTAGAACGCTGCCACTGTGTCTGGGCCCTCAAAAAGGATCGCTTCTTCAATTCGGTTTGCAGCCCAGATGCCGAATTCCTCTTCCGACTTAAATCCCTCTGGAGCCCTGAACCAGTTCGTGTTTGGAACTCGGAAAGTGGATGGAACCAGTGGCTCAAAGGCCTGCTTCATGGCGGCGATGCCGGTAATCGAAAGAGCTCCATGGCTGGTGCCGTGGTAGGCGGTCATGCGGGAAATGACCTTAGTTTTAGTTGGCTTGCCCGTCAGCTTGAAGTACTGTTTAGCAATCTTCCAAGCGCTCTCAACCGCCTCACCACCACCGGTAGTGAAGAAAATACGAGTCAAATCTTTTGGAGCGTAGGAAATCAATCGCTCGGCAAGTTCAACAGCGCGCGGATGGGCGTAGCCCCAGAGTGGCATGAAGTCTAATTCCAGCAACTGCTTCGCTGCGGCATCTGCCAGCTCCTTGCGACCATGACCTGCGTTGACCGCGAACAGACCAGAGAGCCCATCAATTACCTTGTGGCCCTTGGTGTCCCATAGGTAGATACCCTCACCCCTTTGGATGATGTTCATGTCGTTGTCTTGGAAGGTCGAGTGGCGCGTGAAGTGCATCCACAGGTGATCCTTGGCTGAGCGCTGCAGCATCGCGTCGGTTGGAGTCTCACCACGGGACATCGCTTCAAAAAGTGGAAGCTCGGCGGACTTTGACTTCTTCTTCTCCGACTTTCCAAAAAGGTTGGCGAGTGGGTTGGACTTTGGCTTTTTCGGTGCCATTTCTATCTTCTTCTTACTTGTTAGTTTCTGGGCTCATCATCGAGTTCCCCAGTTGTAGAACTGCTTGTGAAGTTTTAGGTAAACGAAAGTCTCTGCTGAAACTACACCCGGCAGTAGGCGAATGTTGGAATTGAGCAGGTTGATCAAGTCCTCGTCATCCTCACAAACCACCTCGACCAAGATGTCGAAACCACCTGCGGTCAGAACCACATAATCAACCTGAGGGATATCAGATAGGGCCTGGGCCACTTTGTTGACATCACCGGTGCACTTCACGCCAACCATGGCCTGACGGGAGAATCCCAATCGCATCGGGTCGGTGACGGCGACAATCTGCATCACGCCTGAGTCGTTTAACTTCTGAACTCGTTGCCTAACTGCAGCTTCGCTCAGCCCGACCACCTTCCCGATTTCGGCGTAGGACTTGCGGCCATCAATCTGCAATTGCTCAACGATTTGCTTAGAAACCTCATCGAGCTGAGAGTGGCGCGTGCGCAACATTCTGGTCATGGCCTTGAGTATGCCAATCTCGAGAGCAAACCCCAAGCAATTTCGCACAATTGTGATGAATTTGCTACGAAATCAATTGAATTTTTTGATTTCACTTCGGAAATGGTTAGAGCAGGTTTAGAGTCTAGATATCTCAACTCGACGAGGAGTAACGAAGTGTCAGTTAGACAGTTGAAGAACTTTGTTGGCGGTCAGTACGTATCCCCAGAATCAGACAAAGTCAGCGATGTAATCAATCCCGCAACCGGCGAAACCTATGCGCACGCCGCAGTCTCCTCCGCGCAGGATGTCCAGAAGGCCTACGAGGTTGCACAAAAAGCATTTGAAGAGTGGTCACAGACCACACCGAGCGAGCGTCAGCTCGCATTGTTCCGAATCGCAGACGCTCTAGAGGCCAGGGCTCAGGAGGCCGCTGACGTCGAGAGTGAGAACACGGGTAAACCACGTGGGACTTTGGTCGATTACGAGATCATGCCCTCGGTGGACCAGATTCGATTCTTCGCCGGTGCTGCAAGAAACCTCGAGGGTCGCGCGACCGCCGAATACCTCAAGGATCACACTTCTTCGATTCGCCGCGAACCAATTGGTGTCATCGGTCAGGTGACCCCCTGGAACTATCCGCTGAACATGGCGACTTGGAAGTTTGCTCCTGCTATCGCTGCTGGAAACACAATCGTCCTCAAGCCATCCGACACCACGCCTGCTTCAACCCTGCTGCTTGCAGAGATCGCAAGTGAGTTTTTGCCGGCCGGTGTATTCAACGTAGTCACCGGTGATCGCGACACCGGTAGGGCCATGATTGAAAATCGCATTCCGCAGATGGTGTCAATCACCGGTTCGGTGCGCGCTGGTATGGAGGTTGCCAAGAGTGCCTCAGCCGATTTGAAGCGAGTTCACCTGGAGCTTGGCGGCAAGGCACCGGTAATCGTGTTTGACGATGCTGATTTTGAAAAGGCCGCGGCTGGAATCGTTGCTGCTGGATTCTTCAACGCAGGTCAGGACTGCACGGCAGCTACGCGTCTCTTGGTTCACGAGAATGCCTACGACAAGTTCATGTCAGCGCTTTTGGCTGAGGTCAAGGCAAATGCCAAGGTTGGAATGCCATCCGAGGATGGCATCTTGTTTGGGCCGGTAAACAACGCCAACCAGCTGGTAAGAGTCAAGGGTTTCATCGACCGACTACCAGACCACGCCAAGATCGAGCACGGTGGAAACCAGCTTCCTGGTTCGGGTTACTTCCTGGAGCCAACTGTGCTATCCGGCTTCAAACAAGACGACGAGCACATCCAAGAGGAGATATTTGGACCGGTTATTACGGTTCAGAAGTTCTCCTCGGATGAGCAGGCTCTGAAGTGGGCGAACGACGTGCGCTACGGTTTGGCATCATCGGTTTGGACGTCAAACCACACTCGTGCGATGCGCTTTGCAAAGTACCTGGACTTCGGTGCGGTGTGGATCAATACCCACATTCCCCTGGTTGCGGAAATGCCTCACGGTGGCTTCAAGCACTCCGGCTATGGCAAGGATCTTTCGCACTACGGTTTCGAGGACTACACCCGCGTCAAGCACGTGATGAGCTACATCGGAGACTGAAGGTAAAAATTGGATTTCGGGGTCCAAATTTAGGTTTTTGTGTGACAAACTTTCCCTTGTTCCACGAAGCCGTTGGGTTTCGAGAAGTTGGTTGGCGGTAACGCCCGATTAATAGGAGACAAGTAATGAAGCGTGGACTTCCTGAAGACCCAATGATGCGCCAGCTAGTTCAAATGGCTAGGCAGAAAATGATTTCCCGCCGTGCGGCTCTTTTGGGTCTGGGTGGAACTGCCGCAGCGCTGAGCTTGGCCTCCTGTGCACCAGCTTCTTCGACCCTTACTCCAGCTGAGGACCTATCAGATTCCGAGAAGGTCTTGGTCTGGCACAACTGGCCGCTATACATGGATGGCGAGGACGATGGTTCCTACCCAACCTTGAACCGCTTCATGGATCAGACCGGTATCACCGTCGAGTACATGATGGAGATCGACGACAACGACACCTGGTACGCCAAGGTCAAGGACCAGCTGGCTCTGGGTGCCGACCCAGGCTTCGACGTAGCTTGCCCAACCAACTGGTTGGTAAACCGCATGATCGCACTTGGTTACCTCCAGACCATGGACAACGCCAACATGCCGAACAAGGTTGCAAACCTTGCGCCTGCTTACCTCGGTGACGAGAACGACCCAGACCGCGTGCTTTCGGTTCCTTACCAGGGCATCATCGGCGGCATTGTCTACAACAAGAAGATGTACAAAGAGGCAACCGGCAAGGACGCCCCAACCACTCTCGATGATGTTTGGGCTCCAGAGCTCAAGGGTCGCGTGGGTCTAATTTCCGAGATGCGCGATTCCGTTGGTCTGACCCTGCTGAGCCAGGGTGTAGACATCAAGGACCCAGCATCACTAACCGAGGACGCCTTCAACGCTGCAGTTGATTTCATTGCAGCTCAGGTCTCCTCTGGACAGATCTTTAACATCAAGGGCAACTCCTATGGCGAGGACCTAGCAAACGGCAACATCATCGTTGCTTTGGCGTGGTCGGGAGACACCACCATCCTGAACTACGAGGTTGGCGAGGACCGCTTCGGTTTCGTAGTGCCAGAAACTGGCTCAACCATCTCTTCAGACTCCTTCGTAATCCCTATGGGTTCACAGCACAAGAAGAACGCTGAAGCTCTTATCAACTACTACTACGACCCAGTAAACGCTGCTGAGTTGGCTGCTTACGTGAACTACGTAACCCCAGTGGTTGGTGCCAAGGAAGAGATGATGAAGACCGACCCAGCACTGGCTGAGAATCCACTGATCTTCCCATCGGAGGAGTTCCTGTCCAACGTGCACGCATTCCGTCCGCTAACCGGACAGGAAGAGCAGCGCTTTGCGACCAAGTGGCAAAACTTGCTACTAGGCGCATAGGTGGCAGAGCAGTTTGTTGCTCGAGGACAAGATCTCGAGCTGGTAGGCATTCGCAAAGAGTTTCCCGGCTTTACAGCCATTGAAAACCTTGATCTAAAGATCCCCGCGGGTGAGTTCTTCGCCCTGCTTGGTCCGTCGGGTTGTGGCAAGACCACAACTCTAAGAATCATCGCGGGTCTCGAGGAGCCAACTGTCGGCAAGGTTTTGATCGGTGGAAAGGATGTCACAGACAGCAAGCCTCATCAGCGTCCTGTGAACACCGTTTTCCAAAGCTATGCGCTATTCCCACACATGAGCGTGCTGGAAAACGTGGCCTTCGGCCTACGCCAGCGAAAGATTGCTGACCCACTGCCTAAGGCGACTGAGGCCCTGAAGCTAGTTGAGTTGGAGCATTTGGCCAACCGCAAGCCGCAGCAGCTATCTGGTGGTCAACAGCAGCGTGTTGCACTTGCTCGTGCACTGGTAAACCGCCCCGCACTGCTGCTTTTGGATGAGCCACTTGGCGCACTTGATCTCAAACTTCGTCGTCAGATGCAGGTTGAACTCAAGGCCATCCAGATGGAAGTCGGATTGACCTTCTTGCACGTCACCCACGACCAGGAAGAAGCCATGGACATGGCCGACACAGTAGCGGTTATGAACCAAGGTCGCATTGAGCAGATGGGAGCACCTGAGGCTCTATATGACCGACCAAAGACCGCATTCGTAGCAAGGTTCCTAGGTCAGTCCAACATCTTCGTTGGAGAGGTAATCGAGAACACCGACAACGTAGTTGCTATCAACGTAAACGGTCAGCGCATTGCAACTCCAAAGCTTCGCGCTGAGAAGCACGAGGGCAAGATTGCTATTGGCGTCAGGCCAGAAAAGGCAACTTTCCACGAGGTGAAGCCTGAGCTTGGCAGTGATCACAACCTGGTCGGTCCGGGCGAGATCATCGATATTCGATTTACTGGAGTTTCCAACCAGTACCTAATCGATGTTCCGGGCTTTGGTGACATCACCGTATTCGCTCAGAACGTCGGCAAGTCTCCGGTTGTGGAGCTGGGTGCGAATGTTTGGGTGAGCTGGAAGGTCGAGCACAGCTTTGGTCTAAGCGATCTGCCAACCAAGGCAGATAACGACGAGATCTAAGCCATGGCATTCGTAGCACTTGGCCAGGGAGGCGCAAAGTCTGCGGCTCCGGTGAAAAGCTCCAGCAAGGTAGCTTTCATCCTGCTTGCCCCGGGCATGATTTATCTCGGCCTGTTCTTCTTGACTCCTCTGGTTTCGCTTGTCATCACCTCGCTAAAGACCGCGAGCATGACCGGCGTGATCGGCATGTATGACTACGGCTTCGAGCCGGGCAACTACGCCTACGCAATCTCGCAGTATGGTCCGCAGATCATTAGGTCCTTCGGCTATGCGATTGTTGCAACGATTCTGGCGCTGATGATTAGCTACCCAATCGCTTACTTCATTGGCGTGAAGGCTAGAAACAAGCCAGTGCTGCAGGCGCTGTTGCTCACCCTGGTAATCGCTCCGTTCTTTATCTCGTTCCTGCTCAGGACTTTTGCTTGGAAGCAGATCTTCTCGAATGAGTCGCCGATTACCCAGTTCCTGCAGCAGGTGGGACTTTTGGGGTCGAGCGACTACATAATCGGCTCATCTTTTGCGGTGATATTTGGTTTGACCTACAACTTCATTCCGTTTATGACACTGCCGATCTACACATCGCTGGAGCGTCTGGACGTGAGACTCGTCGAGGCTGGTTCTGACCTGTATGCCTCACCTGCCAAGACCTTCTGGAAGGTAACCTTCCCACTATCGATGCCGGGTGTGATTTCAGGAACACTGCTCACTTTTATCCCGATCTCCGGTGACTATGTCAACGCATCCCGAGACTTCTTGGGTGGTTCAGACACCGCAATGATCGGAAACGTGGTTGAGGCTAACTTCTTCAGAATCCAGGACTACCCGACCGCATCGGCACTCAGCGTGATGCTGATGGCTGCGATTGTGATCCTGGTTTCTGCCTACGTGAAGCGCTCGGGTACGGAGGATCTACTGTGAAACTCTCGCTCGGTAAGTGGCTATTGCCAACCTATGTGGCCCTCGCCTTCATTTTCATGATGGTGCCAATTGCATACACCTTCGTCTTCTCCTTCAACGAAGTTGAGAAGTCGAACATTGCTTGGAAGAGCTTCACTTTTGACAACTGGCTAAATGTCTGTGACAAGGCAGAGGTTTGTTCGGCATTCGGTAACTCAATTGCGATTGCAGTGATTTCCACTTTGGCTTCAACCGCATTGGGCACCGCGATTGCAATTGCCCTGGGTCGCTATAAGTTCAAAGGTCGCTCCATCACCAACTTGCTTCTGTTCCTGCCGATGGCTACCCCAGAGGTGGTCATGGGTGCTGGACTTGCTGCGCAGTTTTTGAACGTGGGTGTTGGTAAGGGCTTCTGGACCATCGTCATCGCTCACGTCATGTTCACCCTGAGCTTTGTTGTGGTGACTGTCAAGGCGCGCGTCGCAACGTTGGATCCCAGGTTGGAGGAGGCAGGATCTGACCTCTACGGCAATCCGGCCTCAGTCTTTTGGAAGATTACTTTCCCGCTGCTGCTGCCTGGAATCATGGCAGCAGCCATGCTGTCCTTCGCACTGAGCTTCGATGACTTCATCATCACTCAGTTCAACTCGGGACCAGAAACCACCTTCCCGAAGTTCATCTACACCGCTGCGGCTCGAGGCATTCCTCCAGAGGCCAACGTGATTGGATCGGCAGTCTTCATCGTCGCAATCGCGATCGTGCTAATCGTGCAGCTGCGATCCTCTCTCAAGGCAAAAAGGCTGAGCAAGTAGCTTAAAAACTAACCCCCCGATTGGATTCAATCGGGGGGTTAGTTTTAGCTGACTAGCTGTAAAGCGCTGCCACTGCCTCTCGGAAGTGGGCATGGTGGTGAGCCACGTCCTCTTCATCTGTGTATGGAGACATCAGAGCCATGTTGTGGAACGGAGTCATTAGGATTCCGCGGTTGATGGCGTGGAGTTGCAGGTACTGCTGCAGTTCGAAGTCATCGGCATCCGCAGCCTCGCGACCATTCTTTGGTGCGGTGGGACGGAAGCTGTATTCACCTCGACAGCCGATTCGTGAAACCTGCCATGGCAGTTTGTACTCGTCAATAACTTCCTGAACATTTTTTACCCAGAGCTCAGCTAGGGCTTCCATCTTTTCGAAAGCCTTAGGCGTTAGAACTTGCTCCAAGGTGGCACGCACGGCAGCCATTGATAGCGCGTTACCGGCGAGGGTGCCGCCAACACCTCCGATGTCGATGCTCTCCAGGTGCATTGAAGACTCAATGCGCAGGGCGAGCTCATTGGTAAGTCCATAGGCACCAACTGGCACGCCGCCACCGATGGTCTTACCAAGCACCACGGCGTCTGGGTTCAGGCCATACTTTGCGGTCATTCCACCGACACCGGCAGAAAGTGTATGGGTCTCATCCAAGATCCAGATCACGTCGTACTTCAGGCACAGCTCTTCCATGCCCTTCAGGTAATCGGGGTCTGGCAGCACGATGCCGATGTTGGTCAGCGCTGGTTCCATGAGCATCGCCGCAACCTCACCGGTTGCAAATGCTCGCTCGGCAGCCTCTAGGTCGTTGAATGGAATAACGACCGTAGTCTGCTTGAGGTCGATTGGCTTGCCGACATTATCGCGACGTGGAACGGTGTTTCCCTCGTCATCCATGACCGCAAACGTTTCATCAACCGTGCCGTGATAGCAGTAGTCGTGAACCGCAATCTTCTGCCGACCGGTGACGTGGCGCGAATAGCGCAGCATGTGTCGGTTGGCATCGGTGGCACTGAGGGTGAACTGCCATTTAGTCAGCCCAAAGCGCTCGCTGAGCATCGCTCCGTTGTGGGCGGCATCCTCAGTTGGGAGCATGAATGTTGAACCCCGAGCGATTTGCTTTTGAACCGCCTTGACAGTGGGATCCGGGGCGTGGCCCGACATGGCTCCAGTGTCTCCCAGGCAGAAGTCGGTGTACATCAGTCCATCGACATCTGTGAAGTGAGAGCCCTTGGCGTGCTCTACGTAAATTGGATAGGGTCCGGGCCACTTCGACATCCAAATCATTGGCACACCACTTAGGAGCGGCTCAGCAGCCGTCTCATAAAGCTCGCGTGAGCGAGGGTGGGTCGAAATGTAGCGGTTTAGTTCTTCTCTGAAGAGGTTGTCTAGGCGCTCTCTGTCGCCGTAGGCCTGCACGATGAATCACCTTCGATTCTAGGTTTTGTAACTAGTGAGCAGATTTTGCTCACTAGCCACAATAAGTGAAGACCTAGAGCTTTGCCAAACCGGCAGCCAACACGTCGAGGGCATCCTCAAGCAGCTCGTTTGTGATGGCAAGCGGCGGGAGGAAGCGGATGACGTTGTTGTAGGTTCCTGCGTTCAACACCAAAACACCGTTTGAGTGGCAGTGTTTCACCAGCTCTTCCACGGCCTTAGCATTTGGAGTCTTGGTTCCTGCCTCTACCAACTCAATTGCAATCATCGCGCCCTTGCCTCGGACATCACCGATGATTGGGTACTGAGCTTGCAGTGCGGTTAGTCGGCTGGTGAGAACTTCACCAATTTCAAGAGCACGCTCAAGCCAGCCACCCTCTTCAATTTGCTCCAGTACGGCAACACCTGCTGCAACCGCAGTTGGTGAACCACCGAAGGTGCCACCTAGACCGCCGGCGTGTGCGGCATCCATGATCTCTGCGCGGCCCACAACACCTGAGAGCGGCATTCCACCGGCGATGCCCTTTGCCACGGTAATTAGGTCCGGCTCGAATCCCTCTTCCCACTCGCTGGCAAACCACTTTCCAGTTCTTGCAATACCCGACTGAACCTCATCAGCCACCATCACGATGCCATTCGCGCGGCACCAAGCGGACAGGGTTCTGAGGAATCCAGGAGCTGGGACAATGAAGCCACCCTCTCCCTGGATTGGCTCGATAAAGACCGCGGCCAACTGGCCAGCTCCAACTCGCTTCTCCAAGTAGGTGATTGCGCGGGTTGCTGCCTCTTCACCGGTTAGGCCATCGGAGTCGCGGAATGGGTAGCTCATTGGTGTGTGGTGCACGCTGCCAGCCAGCGGACCAAAGCCGGTGCCGTAAGGGTGAGCCTTGAAGTTCATCGACATGGTCAGGTTGGTGCGACCGTGATAGGCGTGATCAAAGACTGCGATCTCGGTGCGGCCGGTTGCCTTGCGGGCAATCTTTACGGCGTTCTCTACCGCCTCAGCTCCCGAGTTGAAAAAAGCCGCCTTCTTGGCGAAGTTGCCTGGAGCGTGCTTGGTCACCAGCTCGGCCACTCGAACGTATGGCTCATATGGGGCAACGGTGAACAGGGTGTGGGTGAGCTTGGCAACCTGCTCCTGGACTGCTGAGACGACTCTTTCATTGGTGTGACCGATTGTCACAACACCAATTCCAGATCCCATGTCGATGAACTGATTACCGTCGACATCTCTCAAAATCGCACCGTGAGCGCGATCGATGAAGACTGGCAGGGTGGTGCCAACGCCAGCAGATACAACCTGCTTGCGGCGCTCTTGCATTTGGACGGAGATTGGACCTGGGATAGAAGTTGCCAGGATTCGCTTTTGCTCTAGGCTCATGCCCCAAGTTTAAGCCCACTAACCTTGCTCCTAGCTCACAATTAGCTGGGGAGTTTTTGGAAGATGAGAAAAGTCTTAGTGCTCGGTTCCACTGGGTCGATTGGAACCCAGGCTCTCGAGGTCATTACTGCCAACCCAGATCGTTTTGAACTAGTCGGATTATCCGCTCATTCGAATAAGGAACTGCTTGCCAAACAACAGCGAGACTTCGGGCTTTCCGCCAACCAGGTAGGCCTTGGTCCCAAGGCTGCAGCGCAGCTGGCGCTGGAATCAGATGCCGATGTGGTGGTCAACGGCATAACTGGATCTGCCGGGCTTGAGGCCACTTTGAACGCTTTGCGATCTGGCAAAACTCTGGCTTTGGCAAATAAAGAGTCGTTGATCGTGGGCGGCCCGCTCGTCAAATCATTGGCAAAAGCTGGGCAGATCGTGCCGGTTGATTCTGAGCACTCTGCGATTGCGCAGTGTTTACGCTCTGGCAACGACTCCGAGGTCAGAAAGTTAATCTTGACGGCATCCGGAGGACCATTCCGCGGACGCAGTCGAGAGCAACTCGAACACGTTACCCCGGCCGATGCACTGAAGCACCCGACCTGGAACATGGGCAGAGTGGTTACAACCAACTCGGCTACTTTGGTAAACAAAGGCCTTGAGCTGATTGAGGCGCACCTGCTTTTTGACGTTCCGCTTGAACGCATCGACGTCACAGTTCACCCGCAGTCTGTGGTGCACTCCATGGTTGAGTTCATCGATGGCTCGGTAATTGCGCAGTGCTCACCTCC
>DLOY01000003.1:2007-6793 GCA_002478545.1 Micrococcales bacterium UBA7472 | reverse complement strand
ATGGCAGCCTCAACCTTTGCCGAGTCGGGGTCGCCAACTGTGTACAGCTCTGGCGCGGTCGGTGCTGTCTTGATCGCATTCTGTCTAGCTTCAGCGGCCAGGCCCTCGCGACGCTGGCGCTCTAGATCGGATGCGGTGTCTTTCAGTGAGGCCAATTGATTCATGGCAGTCGCTCGCTCACGCTCGGACTCACGAACTTTTGAAATCACAGCATTCGCAGCTGACTGTGCCTCGTCGTAAAGCTTCTTGGCGGCGGCCTCTCGAGACTCAAGCTCTGCAGTTGCGCTATCGAGCTCCACGGCAAGAGCTTTAGCCTGAGCCTGCTTTTCCATGGCTGCCTGATAAACCGACTCTGTGCGCTGGGCAATCATTTCTTGCGCACCCAACTGGTAGAGCAACTCATCGGAAGACTCGGGGTTGAAGAAAATCTGCAGGGTGGTGTCACCACTGGTTCCCTGGCGATACATGCGGGCCACAATCTGACCGAGCAGTAGTTCTGCCTCTTTCGCCTCAGCCTTTGCGGTCTTGGCCTTCTTCTCTAGACCCTTGACCTTGGCAGCCATTTCATTGGCCGCCTCTTTGGCTTGGTTGTACTGCTCGTTTTTTTGAAGGGCAACCTTTTCCAGGGCCCTAGCCTCAGATTCCAGGGTGTCCAAGATTCCCTCAATTCGGGAAATCATGGCCTTTTTGGTCTCAACGTTGCGCTTGGCAGCAGCGACTTCGGCAGCACTTGGATAATCAGGAACCGCGTTTGCCGGGCTGAGGATGACACCGGTCACCAATAGCGCGAGGCCGGATGCAATCGCAATAAGTCGCTTCAAACCGGCCTCCTTCGCGTTAAAAACTAGTTTGAACTTTCAAGTATTACCTGAGAGTTAGCTAAGTGTTGCGGAACTCGCCCAATCACGGGTATTGTTTTCCCTCGGTGCTTCTGAAGTCGCCAGCTTCATGGCCCCATCGTTTAGTGGCCTAGGACGCCGCCCTTTCACGGCGGTAGCACGGGTTCGAATCCCGTTGGGGTCACCAAGGCGGTGATTTAGTACCACTCTGGCTCCGTAGCGCAGTTGGTTAGCGCGCCGCCCTGTCACGGCGGAGGTCGCGGGTTCAAGTCCCGTCGGAGTCGCTTAGGTCCAGTTTCTGGACCTGATGGGGAGAGTCTTCTCTCTAGGCTCTGTAGCTCAGTTGGTAGAGCGAACGACTGAAAATCGTTAGGTCACCGGATCGACGCCGGTCGGAGCCACCGCTAGGAGGCGGGCAGTGACGATATTCTTCGGTCTACTGTCCGCCTTTTATTATGGCCTGGCAGACTTTGTTGGGGCAATTGCCGCCAAGCGAATCCGTGCCCTTGCGGTAACCACCATTTCATTTAGCTTTGGCCTTGGAATTGCACTCGTGCTGAGTCAAATCATCGGTGCAACCTATTCGTTGGAGACTTTGCAAGCCTCGGTGCTTGCCGGAGTTTGCTCGGCGATAGCAATCTCCTGCCTATACGCGGCCTTGGCCCTGGGACCAATTTCAATCGTCAGCCCGCTCACCGCCGTTATCAGCGCAATCATCCCGGTGGTATTCGATGTTGCATCGGGACAGGCCCTGTCCGGTTATGCCCTGCTTGCGGTGCTGATGGTGTTGGTTGCGGTTGTCCTGGTCGGATTTGTGCCCTCAGAGCGAGTCAAACTGCCGTCCGTACCAGCCCTTCTTTACTCCCTGGGTGCTGGACTGGGATTTGCTGGAATCTTTGTGTTTTTGGATTCAACCTCAGAAGATTCCGGCCTGGCACCGTTGGTGATCATGCGAGCAGTTGGGCTGCTCTTGTTGTTAGCTGGCCTTGGTTACCTTGCCATCAAGCACAAGACCAGATTCATTGAGAAAGCTGCATTTGCGAAAACAACGCTGCCGCTAATTCTGCTCGCCGGGACTGGAGATGTGCTGGGGAATGTCTTCTTTTTGATAGCCACCCGAGAGGGAGCCCTCGCTGTTGCCGCCATTCTGACTTCGCTGTATCCAATCGGAACAATCCTGTTGGCCTGGTTAGTTTTGAAAGAGCGCATCGCAGCATCTCAAATAATCGGCATAGTGCTGGGTCTAGCTGCCTGCGCGCTTTTGGCGCTCGGCTAGAGATCTAGGACAAACGGAAGCGTGGCTACTGTGAGACCCGCGACCATGAAAAGCCCGGCAATGATTGGTGAGCGATTTCGCTGACCATGGCCGAAGCGATCGTGCATGCGCTCCAAGAACTTAGCCATCTTCACCTGATTCAGCCCAAAAAGGGCCAGCAGTATCAGACATGGCAGACAGTAAATAACGCTGTAGCCAAGAATTACCCAGATTGCACTCGGACCGGCGTTCACATCCACCAGACGCTCAATTGCAACCAGATAGGGAACTGCGTTGGGTAGGTCCGCCGCAGTAAAGAAACCACCAAAGAACCAGCCGGTGCTGGGAGAGACCCAGTCTGGAAGATGGATTCTTCGCCTTTGGGCATGTCTGAGCCGAGCAATCCCGTGCCCAATCAGCCAAAGTCCCGCCCCGACAAAAACCAGGGTGTTAAACCAGTGCAGCAGTCCTGAAATCTGATCCAGCGACCATTGCGCCGCACTGTAGATCGCGACGCCAGACCCGAACACAATCCCAAAGGCACCCAAAGTTGCCGAAATCGCCGTCGCGAAACGCTGCCGTTCGCGCAAAACCAGAATCATGCCGACTGTCAAGATCGTTGCTGGATTCAGCGAGTCCAAAAGGGCTAGGCCGAGAATACCCAGCAGGAAAACCGGCGTCATCTGATCACTCCCTAACGACTGAGCTCATGCTAGGAGAAGGCGCCTGCGAGCATGTAGGCACCGAGCAGGGACAGAGCCAGTGCCCCTGCCCCTCGAAGCGCTATCAATCTTCGGCCAGAGTGAGCGAACCAGTGCCTGGCATAGCCAGCCGCCAAAGCCCATAGTGAGTCTGAAAAGAACCCGATCACGGAGAAGATCAGCCCCATCAGCAGCATTTGCAGAACCGGGTTTGAACTGGGATCAACAAACTGAGGGAAGGCGGCCAAAAAGAACACCAGCGTCTTCGCATTGGTGATTCCAACCACGAATGACTGCCGCATGATTTGGAGTGTTTTGGGCCGTTCACTTTGAAGTTCGACCTCCAGCGGATCAGCCCGATGCCTAAAGGCCGAGATCCCCAAGTAGATCAAAAAGCCTGCACCCAAGACTTTGATTGCGAAAAACAAGGTCGGCGATGATGCCACAACTGCTCCCGCACCAAGGGCAACCGCAATGATTTGTACCCCAACGCCCAAGACGTTTCCAGCAACGCTGAGGACCGCAGGAGCGGGCCCCAATACCAGAGCACGACCTATAGTAAAGACGACACTTGGTCCAGGAACGATGATTATCACCAGCGCAAGAGCCAAAAAGCCGAGTAGGTTTGCGGTTGTCAACACAGCTTCACACTAGTGCTCTGGCAAATCTTGAAAGTTGAAAAACATGGCTAAAAATCGCTGGTTCGGACTCGTCGTAATCTCCATGGCCATCTCGCTGGTCATTATCGACGGCACCATCGTCAACACCATTTTCCCCGCAATCATTGAAGACCTGAGCCTCACGAGCACTGAGGTGCAGTGGGTTCAGGAGAGCTATGTTCTCGTCTTCGCCGCACTTTTATTGGTCTGGGGTTCGCTCGGAGATCAGATTGGTCGCCGCAGGCTGTTGATGATAGGTATCGCCATCTTCATCCTCTCCTCAGTTTGGGCTGGGCAGACCGAATCAGCCGATCAAATGATTCTGGCGAGAGTTATTCAGGGCTTTGGCGGCTCTATGGTGCTGCCAACCACACTCTCCTTGGTAAATGCCAACTTCCAGGGCAAAGAGCGCGGCATCGCATTCGCGGTTTGGGGAGCGACCATCGGTGGCATGGTGGCAATTGGCCCGGTCCTTGGCGGCTGGTTGGCGACTGACTTTTCCTGGCGCTGGGCCTTCTTGATCAATCTGCCAATCGGTGCCTTGATCTTGATTGGGCTTTGGCTCTTGGTTCCAGAATCGAAGTCCGGTTCACGGGGCATTGACCTAGTGGGAGCCCTGCTATCGGTCTTGCTTTTTGGACCACTGGTCTTTGCGTTGATCGAGGGTCGTATCTATGGCTGGTGGGAGCAGACCGATGGTGACCCATTCCAAATTGGTGATTTCATTTGGCCAAGTGAATGGATCTCGGTCATTCCAGTAGCACTGGCTATCTCGTTGCTAGCTGGAGTGCTATTTGTCGCAGTCGAAAATGCAAGAGCGAAAGCTGGCAAGGCTGTCTTACTTGATCTCAAGCTGTTCTCGATTGCATCCTTCAGAAATGGGTCAATAGCCGCCCTAATTATTTCGATGGGTGAATTCGGTCTGCTGTTTGCAATTCCACTGTGGTTGCAAAACGTGCTCGATTTGAGCCCAATTAGCTCTGGCCTGGTGCTGCTGTGGTTGGCAGCGGGAGCTTTCTTGGCATCTGGTGTTGGAGGTGCCCTCAGTGGCAAGTTGCCCCCTGCCAGGGCAGTGCAAATCGGTGTGTTACTCGAATTGGTGGGCGTGGTCGGCGTTGGAGTATTCGCGTCCGTCGGAGCGGGTTGGGTGCCGATTGCACCACTACTTTTCGTCTACGGCATTGGCGTTGGTCTAGCCACTGCTCAGCTAACCGGCGTAATCATGGTCGATGTCCCCAACGAGCAGGCCGGTCAAGCATCCGGCTCCCAATCCACCGTTCGTCAGGTTGGTTCCGCCCTAGGAATCGCAGTATTGGGAACCATGCTCTTCTC
>DLOY01000003.1:0-1900 GCA_002478545.1 Micrococcales bacterium UBA7472 | reverse complement strand
ATGATCGTGGATGCGGTGGTTGATTCGGCCGGTGGAGCCATTCCAGCGCTTGAACAGGCGCTCACTCCACAGGTCGGAAGTGAGTTGGCTCAGGACATTGTGCTTGCCTCCGAAGAGGCCTTTACCGATGGAGCAAAACTCTCGGCCTGGGCCGCGGCAATCTTCTTGCTATTGGGATTTTTCTCGACCTTCCGACTTGGCAGTCGCGTCAAGAAAGATTAGTGTCGGCGAAATAGGTGATCGCGTCATAGACGTATTTCCCTAACCCTTGCGCGTAGCCCTCATAGGTATCGCGATAGCCGGTGGGCAGAATAAAGCTCAGCGCCAGGGACTTATAGGCCTCACGATTGGGGGTCCAAAATCTCAGGCAAAACTCATAGTGTTCTCTGACCGCCTGCTGCATCGCAGCAGAATCAAAGCTCTCTCCAGCCTGCAGGCTAGCAACCATCTTTTTCGTAATCTGATCAAAGATGGCAGCAAAATCCCTGTTCTCCTGCTCGGAGTAATTGTTTTGATACAGCCCGGCATGCAGGTAGTTGTCGTTCATGGTTTGACCAACTTGTAGCCTGCTCCACGGACGGTCTGAATCACATCCGCACCAAGTTTTTGGCGCAAATAGCGAACGTAGACATCAACCACATTGGTGCCCGGATCAAAGTCATAGGTCCACACCCCAGAGAGAATCTGTTCGCGAGAGAGTGTCTGACCAGGATGCTTCATGAAGTACTCAAGGACCTCAAACTCTTTGGTGGTCAACTCAATCTCTTGACCCTCCACAAGCGCCTTTCGCTCGATCAGATCGAGGGACAAGCCCCCGACAGAGATGAGCTGACTCTGCGGCAGTTGGCCTGGTGATCTACGAAGCCTGGACTTTACCCTGACCAGCAACTCCTCAAAGGCGAAGGGCTTTCCAATGTAATCATCGGCACCCTCTTCAAAGCTAGTGACGGTGCTGTCGACCGAGTGCCTTGCTGTGAGGACGATGATTGGGATGTCGAATCCGCTTCCTCGAAGCTGACGAATAACCTCAAATCCATCGATGCCAGGCAATCCGATATCCAAGATCACCAAATCAAAATTGGCACTTCTGCAAAGCGCTAATGCTTCCTCACCGGATGTCACATGAGTGACTCGATAACCATTGGCGCGCAGCCCTTTTGAGATAAATGAGGCGATCTTTTCGGTGTCCTCGACGAGCAAGATTTCGGTCATTTGTGAATCGGCAACCTCACTGTGAATTTCGCACCACCGAGCTCGGAGTCGGTTACTTCAAGGTCACCACCGTGAGCCCTGGCTATCGCTCTAGATAGTGCTAAGCCTAAGCCTGAACCCTCCGAACCCGCGCTTGACTTGGAGCGATAAAACGGCTCGAAGATCCGCTCTCGTTCCTGAGGGTCAATCCCCTTACCGCTGTCCTCCACCCCAATCAGAACCTCATCGCCGCGCCTGCGCAGGGTGAGCCTGATTCTGGGTTTGTCACCGGCATACTTCTGAGCATTTTCGACCAACTGCAAAACGATTTGGATCAGTTTTTGCCGATCTGCCACAAACTCAAAACTCTCATGATCAATCTCGAGACCCTGAAGTTCGAGTTTGGAAAGACTGGCCAGATAAGAGCAAAGGTCATCGGATTGAATCTGGTCTAGCCTCAAAAAGTTTGGATCATCGGCTTTGGTTAGCGATTGAAGCTCTTGAGTGAGTCGAGTCATTCGGACAAGCTCCTCAGCTACCACCTCAGCCGAATCTGCATTGTGTTTCGGATCGGCTTTGAACAACTCGAAATGGCCCTGAATGATAGTCAGCGGGGTCCGCAGTTCGTGACCAGCGGCATCTATGAACTGCCGTTGATTTTCAAAGGACTCTCGAATGCGATCGAGCATCTTATTGAAATCCTCGGCCA
>DLOY01000081.1 GCA_002478545.1 Micrococcales bacterium UBA7472 | reverse complement strand
CAATGAAGCAGCACAAACTCGGAAACAGAGAAGTATCAAAGATTGGCCTGGGCTGCATGAATGTCTCTTGGATATTCACAAATGGGTCAGCACTAGATCCGGCCCGAAGAGAAAAAGAGGCACTTCCCGCATTTCACTCCGCACTTGATGCCGGCATTACCTTCTTAGACACCGCAGACATCTATGCCCCAACCTGGGATGCCTTTGGTCACAACGAGATCTTCGTAGCCGAAGCACTTAGAACCTGGTCTGCCACCAAGGAGCAAAAAGACAAGGTCGTTATTGCGACCAAGGCTGGCATTACGAGACGCCCCGGCGAAGTATGGGGCAGAAGCGCAAACCTTGACTACCTGCTAAGAGCAGCCGAGGCATCAGCGGGTCGACTGGGAGTCGACAAGATTGCGCTCTGGCAGCACCACCGCCAAGACCCAAGCCTTCACTTTGAGACTCAGGTTGAGAACATTCTGGTTCTGAAAGAGCGCGGCATCATCGATCAGCTCGGAGTCTCAAACTATGACGCCAAGCAATTGCAGCAGGCGGTTGAGATGGCAGGACCTGGGGTAATCGTCTCGGTCCAGAACGAGTTCAGCCCCAAGTATCGCTACGACCTTGATGTCTTGGAGGTCTGTGAGAAAAACAACATCACCTTCCTACCCTGGTCACCGCTTGGCGGCGCTCGCGAAAAGAGTGTGATTTCTGGTTCCTCAGCTTTTGAGGAGATTGGTGAGAAGTATTCAGCGTCACCGTTCGCCCTCACCCTGGCTTGGCTCATGAAGCACTCAGAGACGATTTTGCCAATCCCCGGTCCAACCAGACCAGAGACCATCAAAGACTGTGTTTCAGCTCTAGAGATCAACCTCAGCGATGTGGACTTTGCCTACCTAAACGAAAATCTGCCTCCTCAGGCGGAGTATTCACAGGAGCTTTTGCCCAAACCCCCGCACCGCGCCTAGCGATTGCAACAATTTGGATTCAGTTGACGCTTGACCCTTTTTTGACTTTTGGTGTGACCGCTAACATTTCAATACGCACAGAGGAGTGTCAATGTCTCAGCAGGAAATTTGGTTTCTAACCGGATCTCAGAACCTCTACGGTCCTGAAACTTTGCAGCAGGTAGCTCAGCAATCTCAGGTTGTTGTCGATCAGCTGGCCTCCGGAATCACTGCTCCGGTGAAGCTGGTGTGGAAGCCCACCCTGAAATCAAATGAAGAGATTCGCCAGGCCCTCTCGGATGCCTCGGCCGATAACAATTGCATCGGTGTCATTACCTGGATGCACACCTTCTCGCCAGCAAAGATGTGGATCAACGGGCTTGATCTACTTCGCAAGCCGCTGCTGCACCTGCACACTCAAGCTGGTCAATCCCTGCCATGGTCAACCATTGACATGGACTTCATGAACCTGAACCAGGCTGCTCACGGAGACCGCGAGTATGCCCACATCCTCACCCGCATGTCGATCGCTAGAAAGATCGTGGTTGGTCACCCAACTCAGGCTGATGTGAAGAGTGCGGTCGATGCTTGGAGCTACGCGGCCATCGGACTACACACCTCACAGCACCTCAAGCTCGCTCGATTCGGTGACAACATGCGCTATGTCGCCGTGACCGATGGTGACAAGGTTTCAGCCCAGATCGACCTGGGCATCTCGGTTGAGAACCTAGGCGTCAACACTTTGGTCGAGGCTGTGGACAAGGTCTCCGACGCTGCCGCCGAGGCACTTGCCGCAGAATACGAAAACCTCTATGACGTTCAGCCGGAGCTTCGTGCCGGTGGCGCTCGTCACGATTCACTTGTCTATGCAGCCAAGCAAGAGATCGCGCTGCGCGCGATCTTGGAGCAAGGCGGATACAAGGCATTCACCTCAAACTTTGAAGATCTCGGAACGCTAAAGCAACTACCCGGTTTGGCTGTGCAGCGCTTGATGGCAGATGGCTATGGCTTCGCCGGTGAGGGTGACTGGAAGACCTCTGCACTGGTTGCAATTCTGAAGTCGATGGCACCAAGCGGCCAGGGTGTGAGCTTCATGGAGGACTACACCTACCACTTTGGCCCCGGCACCCCAAAGGTTTTGGGTGCTCACATGCTCGAGGTCTGCCCAACCATCACAACCGCCAAGCCCAAGATCGAGATTCACCCACTCGGCATCGGTGGCAAGGAAGACCCAGTTCGCATGGTCTTCACCGCCACCCCGGCCAAGGGTCGAGTCCTTTGCTGGGTTGACCTGGGTGAGCGTTTCCGCATCATCAGTAACGAGGTCGAGGTAGTTGAGCCAACCGAGGATCTACCAAAGCTTCCTGTCGCCAGAGCAGTCTGGGAGCCCGCCCCAAGCTTGGCCATCTCAGCCGAGGCTTGGATGCTTGCCGGTGGTAGCCACCACACCGCACTTACCACATCGGTTTCAAGCGAAACCATCGATGACTTTGCCCGCATGCTCGGTGTCGAGCACGTAGTAATCGACCAGAGCACTACTTCAAAGTCAATTCGTCAAGAGCTTGCCTGGTCCAGCGCCTACCACCGTTTGGCAGCAAGGCTCTAAGACCCTAGGGTTACTTATCGTGAACGATCGCTGGACCATTTTGGGTCAAAGACCGGTGCCTCCGGCACCGAGCTGGACCTATGTGGTGCTGGCATTTTTGTTGGCCGCCGAGACCTTCTTGGAGCTCGAGGCCCAGTACCCGCTCTACATGTCAGTTGCGGTGATTGCTGGTGGTGCATTTGCCAGCTACTCGGCCCTGAAGCACAA